>JAHJOQ010000122.1 GCA_018820315.1 Candidatus Zixiibacteriota bacterium
AGTCGGTAACATCCCAAGCATACGTGAATGGCAGGGAATCCAACTTTGCATTTGCGGGAGAGAAGCCATCAAAGTACAGCTTCACATAACTAACGTCACCACCCGAAACAGATACGCCGACAGTTGCAATCTCGCAAATGACGGCGCTGTCAATCGGCGCGTTGATAGTAACTGTGCGTGAAAGCGGCGGCTCCACTGTTTCCGTCGATTTATCAGAACAGCCGCTGGATAGGAAGAGCAACAGAGACACGACAATTGAAACTGACTGGAATGCTCTCATTCTATTCCCCTTGTGTGTGTAAGAAGATCATGCGATCCCACAGACCGGATCTTGCATCGCCAAATGGAGTATATCACTTCGGATGATGTCGGTCAAGCCGTTTCTTCGAGTGATTTTTCTTTACTCCTTGTGCCACAAACGATTCTTGACAAAAACAGAAAATGTGGTATACTGGATAGTTGACGCTGAGATAGGCGAATTATACCTACCGTCATTGAAGTATACGTATGTACTGCCATTTACATCATTGCATTACGATTTTGCTCATAGCATTTGGAGGCATCATGTCCCGGAATGTGTCCGTATTGTTGAAACATGCAGTCGCTGGACTGCTTGCGTTTTGTCTCATCGCAACCGCGATATCTACTTCGGCTCTGGCAGCCGGAGACGCGAAAAATCTCGTACGAATCCAAATCACAAACAAAGCTGAGGCTGATCTTCTTCCAAGAGGTCTCGACGTACCGGGATACAAGCAGGGAGAATGGGTCGACGCTGTCGTCACCGATGCACAGATTCAGGACCTGATCGGCCGTGGATTCATCCTGCAGGTACTCAGCAAGGATGTTGATGCGCTCTTGAGAGAGGCGCAGGAATTCTATCCAACATGGTCGGAGTTTCAGGCGCAATTAATTGATATCGTAACGAGCCATCCGTCGATCTGCACCATGGATACCATCGGCACAACCTATGAGGGCAGACCGATTCAGGTTGTCAAGCTCTCTGATAATGTGCTTCTGGATGAAGCTGAGCCGGAAGTTCTCTACACCGGACTCACACACGCACGAGAATGGCCAACTATTGTCACATGCATGTTTATTCTGGATAGTCTCACGAGCGCATATGGGTCCGATCCGGCGGTGACAATTCAGGTCAACAGCCGAGAAATCTACTTCATACCGTGCATAAATCCCGATGGATATGTCTATTCGCATGATGTCGGTGTAGATTGGCGGAAGAATCGCAGACCATTTCCGCAGTACGGCACAGTAGGTGTCGATTTGAATCGAAATTATGGCGGTTCGACCGACGGGCATCCCGAAGGTGAGTGGGGAACTACTATTGGTTCGATAACTCATAACCCGAACGATGCGACATACTGCGGTCCATCACCCTTCTCGGAAGCTGAGACTTCGGCTGAGCGGGATTTCATACTGTCTCGTGATTTCTGTGCAGGTATAACATTCCATACACATTCGGAGCTTGTACTCTGGTCGTGGGGATACGGCTACTATACCCCGCCAAACAACGATTTCGTTACTTCACTCGGAACTGGGATTGCAAGCCTTATCGCGCAGGAAGATTATTCCGGAACATACTTCCCACAACAGTCAGCGGAGCTCTATCCGACTACCGGCGATGCAACAGACTGGGGATTCGGAACGGGACATTACGAGAGGGGAGCAGATTTCATTTTCTTCACAATTGAAGAATGCCAGCAGTTTCAGCCACCGACATCGCACTTAGCTCAGGTTGTTAGAGAGAATTTCGATGGCGCCTATTACTTGCTGCAGCAGGCCGGAACCATTCGGAGCACGCTTACTCCGAGAGTCATTCCTCCAGTCATAGCCGACATTGGTACCGTTCCGAGCGGCGAATATACTGTCGAATGGACAGAGGTTAATCCCGCAGCGAATCCTACAAGATGGCAGGTTGATGAACTCACCGATGTCAGCGTGATAACCGATGATGTCGAGGGGACTGCTGACAGATGGGAAATTGATGGATTCTCAGTATCGACGGTTAGAAAGCACTCCGGCTCCAAATCGTTCAAATCGAGCATGCTGGATGAAACCGCGGACGTGCTGACCAGCACTCACGCGTATTATGTCGAGCCGGATGATTCGCTAACTTTCTGGATTTGGTATGATATCGAGGAGGATTGGGATTACGGATATGTCGAGGTCTCACTCGATGGCCGCAAGTTCGACATTCTGGAGCTGTATACGGGAGCTTCGGCTTTTTGGGTCAGGGAGGCTATTTCACTCGAGGGCTATGTTGGCAGGTCGGTCTTTTTCAGATTCAGATACACCACGGATTCGTACACGCTGGAAGAGGGGATGTACGTCGACGATATCTATCCGGCTGTATTCTACAATTCGATTACGACCCTATCATCGAATGTTCTGGACACACACTATGACATAACCGGTCAGACTCCGGGAACCTACTACTATCGCGTGAGAGGCTACAACGCGAAATGGTTCTGGTGCGACCAGAGCACGCTTGAACCGGCAATCGTTGGTGGAGCTGCTTCCGGCACTCTTGCGGGAACTGTAACGGATTCGCTTACCGGTGCTCCTCTTGATGGAGTTTATATCGAAGTGCTGGACGGCGCAACTCCGATCGGATCTGACGAGACGGTTGGAGGGGCTTACGAAATCACCGGGCTGACTCCGGGGACCTACGATGTATCAGCATCCTCAATGGTGCACCAGCCTAAGAGCGTGACGGGTGTGGTGATCACCGACGGTAATACGACTGTAGTAGATTTCGAGCTTGTGTCGATATACGGCAGAGTCTCGGGAACAGTCGCGGATTCAGTCCTGCACGTTGCGTTGAGCGGTGTCTCGATACAATTGGCGCAGGGCTCGTCCGTCATCACCACCTCCACAGATAGTACAGGCTACTACCTGCTGGAAGATGTCGAAAGCGGCAGCTATGAGTTCACGGCCTCTCTCGCCAATTACCACAGCAGATTTTTCTCGAGTCTGATCGTGACATCTGGCCTCATGCTGGAAAACAGCTTCGATATGATGCCAGTGGCTGTTTGCGGAGATGCTGACGCTTCCGGCTCAGTTGATATTGATGATGCTGTGTTTTTGATAACTTATATATTTGCTGGAGGACCTGCACCGTCGACAAGCTGGACCGGGGATGCTGATTGCAGCGGCGAAATAGATATTGACGATGTCGTGTATCTGGTAACATATATATTTGCAGGCGGACTGGCACCGTGTGAAAGTTGCTGAACTGAGATTAAGAGAGTCTTGAATCAAATGAACCGATCGGCTGCCGAATTGGGGTCGATTGGCCGATAAAAAAAGTAACTATTTACGCCTGTTTCGGAGCAGTTTGATTGGGCTCTATGCAGAGTTAGTGACCCGAATGTTACATCAATTCTGATATCAATAATATGAGAACGGAGATCGAATGAAAAGGCAACAGCATTGGATAGCGTATTCGAAGCTATGTGCGATGATATCACTGTTGATCGTGGCATTTTTCCTGCTTATGTGGTCGTCCGCATTCGCCCTGAGTAATATGGAAAACAAGTATGACCTTTCCAGTTACTCTGAGAAATCTGACGGCACCCCCGATTTTGTGCAGGGGGACTTGGTGAAGGGTGTGGCTGCGGGGGACGAATTTCGCGCGACGATTCAGTTTCTGACCGAGAACAAGGCAGCGTTCAGGATGAATGATCCTGCCAGCGAACTTGTATCGGTGCGTGTCGACTACGACGATCTCGGAATGAGACATTTGCGTATGCAGCAATTTCATCAGGGTGTCAGAGTGATTGGAGGCGAGTACATTTCGCACTTCAGGGCTGATGGAACGATGAGAACCCTGAATGGCAATTATGTTGCCGACATATCTATTGATGTCAATCCGACAATACCGTCCGCTCAGGCTGTGCAAATCGGCCAGATAGACCTGTCGACTTCTTTCGGCGCCGGGAATCCTACCGATGCCGAGCTTGTCATATTCCCGTGGGAGGTCGAGGGTGAGGAACTGGAAGCCAACTACCTTTGCTGGCGCTTCTTCCTTCTGTCTGACTCGCCAATGGGTCGATGGGAGTATTTCGTCGACGCAAAGAGCGGCGAAGTGATCTACAAAGCGAATCGTATAATGAATGCTAATGATGTCGGTACCGGCGTCGGCGTTATGGGACGCACCCGCGACCACATCGACACCGACTGGACCGGCTCGACATATAGAATGAGAGACTACACACGTCAGCTCAATAACAATCCACACGGGCACGACGGCGAGATGCCATCAGGCAATTATATCCAGACTAACTATGCATCTACGAGTCTCCCCGGAAGCATAGCAACCGATACCGACAATTACTGGAATGATGGCACGTCACAGGCTGCGGCCGTTGATGGTCATTACTATTCCGCTGGAGTATATGATTGGATGCTGACGACATTTGACCGGAACGGATATAACGGTTCCGGCGCGAGTATGCTGACCTCAGTCAATTACAGTGCCGAGGGCGATAACAATGCTTATTGGAACGGTTCACAGATCGTTATCTGGAGCTGGTCCTCGGGCTGGCGCTCGCTGGCTGGCTGCCCCGATGTTATAGCGCATGAATGGGGACATGCAGTGACCGAATATTGCTCTGGTCTCATCTATGAAAAAGAACCGGGCGCTCTCAATGAGTCGTTCTCCGACATGATGGGGGCGGCATATGAGTTCACATCGGACGATCCCGGTGACTGGTACATGGGCGAGAATGGTCAGACGACCGGCAACGGATTTCGTTCGATGGAAAATCCACACGAATTTGGTGATCCTGATTACTACGGGACTTCCGATCCATATTGGATTGACGTTGTCGGTTGTACGCCCTCATGGATGAATGACTATTGCGGTGTCCATACCAACAGCGGAGTCGGCAACAAGTGGTACTTCCTGCTCTCCGATGGCGGCACTCATCACGATCAGACCGTCGTAGGTATCGGAGCGCAGAACGCGATCAAGATTGCATACAGAGCAAACCAGTTCTATTGGACCAGCTCGAGCGATTACCATGATGCGGCACTCGGAACGATCACTGCCGCCGATGACCTCGACCCCACCGGCGCATGGACAGCTCAGGTCAGGAATGCCTGGATTGCGGTCGGTGTTTCGGTTCCGACGCCATCCGTTGCTTTCTCGTACCCGGATGGTCTGCCGACATTGCTTTCGCCGGGAAGTGACACAACTTTCAGAGTGGTCGTCACCGGCTCTATGGGGGGGACACCGATATCCGGTACGGGTGACCTTCATTATTCGATCGATGGTGGAGCGTACACTGCTGTCGGCATGAGTGAGAGCCCCGCCAACACATATTATGCAACTCTTCCCGGAATCGGTTGCGGCTCTATAATCGAATTCTATTTCACCGCCGATGAGGTTTCAACCGGCACACACAGCGATCCGGGCAATGCACCGACGACGACTTACAGCGCATTCCCGGTGACCAGTTATGCTGTCGTATTTGAGGATAATTTCCAGACCAACAAAGGCTGGACGGTGTCCGGCGATGCTGTCGACGGCCAATGGAATCGTGGAGTGCCTATCGGTGGTGGCGACAGAGGCGATCCGCCTACAGATTTTGACGGTTCCGGCAGTTGCTACCTGACCGACAATGTTGACGGTAATTCTGACGTGGATGGGGGCACGACAACTCTCGTGTCGCCGACAATCGACCTTTCGGGCGCAGATGCTCAGATACACTACGCCCGCTGGTACTCGAATCATACAGGTGATGATCCTTACAATGACGTCTTTGTTGTGTATATATCGAATAATAACGGCTCAAGCTGGGTGACAGTTGAGACCGTGGGACCAACGAATCAGGCTTCGGGAGGATGGTACGAGCATACCTTCACGGCCAGTGATGTCATCGCGACGACATCGCAAGTGAAGCTGCGATTTGACGCTTCTGATCTCGGAGCCGGTTCTGTGGTTGAAGCCGGTGTTGATGACGTTCAGGTGATTGCATTCGAGTGCGAGGAAGCGGTCGATTCTGACGGCGACGGGATTTATGATTCATCAGATAACTGTCCGCTGGTATACAATCCGAATCAGGGTGACGCTGACGGTGACGGAATCGGCGATAGTTGTGATGTCTGCACCGATCTTGATGACGACGGTTTCGGAGATGCCGGTTACCCGATGAACACGTGCGAGTTGGACAACTGTCCGAGCACGTACAATCCAAGTCAGGCTGACGCCGACGGTGACGGTCTTGGCGATGTCTGCGATGAATGTACTGATACGGATGGCGATGGATTCGGCAACCCCGGTTACTCCGCGAACACCTGCCCGGTCGACAACTGCCCGAGTACCTACAATCCGAATCAGGATGACGCTGACGGTGACGGAATCGGCGACAGCTGCGATGTCTGCACGGATCGCGACGACGACGGATTCGGTGATGCAGGCTTCCCCGCGAACACCTGCGATCTCGACAACTGTCCTGATGTGTACAATCCTGATCAAGCTGATGCTGATGGAGACGGGCTGGGAGATGTTTGCGACGAATGCACCGACACCGACGGTGATGGTTTCGGCGATCCGGGATATCCGGCAAATACTTGCGCTATCGATAACTGTCCGAGTGTGCACAATCCGGGTCAGGAAGACTCCGATGATGACGGCATAGGTGATAGTTGCGACGACTGCACTGATCTCGATGGTGATGGCTTCGGTGACCCCGGATTCCCGGCCAGCACCTGCGAACTCGACAACTGTCCGAGTGTGTATAATGCGGATCAATCGGATGCTGACAGCGACGGCATCGGTGATAGCTGTGACGTTTGTACGGACATCGATGGCGATGGCTACGGCGATCCGGGATATCCGGTGAATACCTGCGCGCTCGACAATTGTCCAACAGTCTACAACGAAGATCAGGATGACAGTGACGACGACGGCGTTGGCGATGTCTGCGACGAATGTCCGAACGATCCTGACGACGTCTGCTGCAACCCGCAATTCTCGAACGACGCTCCCGCTGTTACCTCGGCGGGATCGATCATTGTCGAGCCGGGTGAGTCTGTAGCATACGATGCCACTGCCGCCGATCCGGATTGCGATGGCAGCGATCTCGATATAACGATTATCAATGTGCCTTCCTGGTGCATTGCTGTCGGTACGCACGTCTCAGGGACTGCTGCATGCGGTGACGTGGATACATCATTCAGCGTCGTGGCATCGGATGGCGACCTCGCAGATACGCTTGTTGTCACGATCACGGTCGATCACTCCAATGTCGCACCGTTCATCGCTCAGGAATCAGATAGACTTGTGCGCAATGGTGTGCTGTTCGCATTTTATCCTGCAATCACTGATCCTGACGACGTAGATCATACAGTGACTTATGCTGAGTATCCGTCGTGGTGTACAGTAGAGAACGACTCTGTGATCGGCACTGCGCCGGCGGAATACTCGACTCAGATGCTAACAGTGATAGTTGCAGATTTCTGCAGCGCAGATACGATGTCGTTTAGCGTTGTAACATATACTTGCGGAGATGCTGAAGGCAGCGGAGATATTGACATAGACGATGCGGTATATCTGGTCGGTTATATTTTCACAGGAGGTCCGGCACCGATTCCAATTGAGTCCGGCGATACAGATTGCTCCGGTGAGATAGATATCGATGACGTCGTCTATTTGATTTCATACATTTTCACAGGTGGCCCGGAGCCGTGCGCTTCTTGTGAGTGAGAGAAGGTTGGATGAACTGTTTGGATCGAGTCATGTGACTCGTTGACATAAAGCGTGAATGATAGGATAAACCAGTAGATGGAAGGTAAGATGAAAAGCCGAGCAACACTAGCTGTGATTTTACTTCTGTGTCTTGTCGCGTTCTCAAATGCGACTGCAGGCGAGACATACTTCAAGTTCAAAATCGATTCACCGGATGAACTCTTGAAGTTGACAAGAGTCATTTCAATAGACAGAGTCGATGGCTTAGAGGTGCATGCTTACGCTAACGAGCGGGAGCTGGCCGAGTTTGTCGATCTCGGGTTCTCATACGAAGTGCTACAGCATCCCGGCACACTGATCCAGCCGAAGATGTCTGCTGACAAGGCCGGATTGCGCGCCTGGGATTCATATCCGACTTATGATGCCTATGTCGCCATGATGAATCAGTTCGAGATCGACTATCCGCTGATCTGCGACGTCGTAAACGTCGGGCTCACGGTTGACGGACGATCGATACTCTTCGCGAAGATCTCCGACAATGTATTCATGGAGGAAGATGAGCCGGAAGTGATGTTTACAAGCAGCATGCACGGCGACGAGATTACGGGATATGTGCTGACTCTGAGGTTGATCGACTCCCTGCTGGCATCGTACGGCTCCGATCCGCGCATCACCAGCATGGTGAACAGTATGGAAATGTGGATTAATCCACTGGCGAATCCTGACGGTACTTATGCTGGTGGCAACAGCTCGGTTTATGGCGCTACGCGGTACAATGCCAACTCAGTCGATCTTAATCGCAATTTCCCCGATCCCGAAGACGGTCAGCATCCCGATGGCAATAGCTGGCAACCGGAGACCGTCGCCATGATGAATTTTGCAGAAGCTCACAGTTTCATAATCTCTGCAAACTTCCACGGCGGGATTGAAGTGCTCAATTACCCGTGGGATACATGGTCGAGAAGGCATGCTGATGACGCCTGGATGATCGACGTTTGCAGGGCGTATGTCGATACGGTACATTTGTATAGTCCCTCTTCATACATGGATGATCTCAATAACGGTATCACGAACGGATACGATTGGTATACGATTTCCGGCGGCAGACAGGACTACATGACTTACTGGCGGGGGGACCGGGAAGTCACGATGGAGATATCGAATACGAAGCTGCTTTCGGCAAGCCAGCTTCCCGCACACTGGGAGTATAACAAGAGATCATTCCTCAACTGGTTCGAGTGTTCGCTATATGGCATACGTGGCATAGTGACAGACGCCGTCTCCGGCGATCCTGTCGATGCAGTCATTACTGTTCTGAATCACGACATCGACTCGGCCCGTGTGTTTACCGATCCCGCGGTCGGCGATTATCACAGAATGATCGCAGCAGGTACGTGGGATTTGGAATTCTCTGCCCTCGGTTATGTGACACAGACTATCCAGAATGTAGTTGTGACCGACGGAGATATCACTGAGCTGGATGTACAGCTTGTGCCGCTTTCGACCGATCCTGTGCTCAGCTTCGTTTCGCATGATGCAGGTGCTGTCAATCCGGGCGAGACTGTGTCGATGTACATCACGTTGACGAACGACGGCGGCGGTGACGCGATCGGAGTCAACGCTACTCTGGCGAGCTCGGATGGATATATCAATATCACGCAGCCGACGTCTACTTATCCGCCTATTCCCAAACTCGGTGGCGAAGCGACATCAAATTCGAACTACGTATTCGAGATTCTCCCGAGTTGCCCCAAGTATCATGTGGCCGAATTTCAGGTCTATATCACAGCATCTGGTGGATTCGCGGATACATCGACATTCAGCATGACCATAGGCCTGGAGCTTGAAGACTTCGAGGCGGGGAGCTTCTCATCCTATCCATGGACCATGAGCGGCAATCTGCCGTGGACGATTACTTCGTCGAACCCTTATGAGGGAGCCTACAGCGCTAAGTCGGGAGCTATCACGCATAGCCAGACATCAACGATGCAGGTTATGCTGAGCGTTGTCGAGAATGGGAATATCACATTTCACTACAAAGTCTCGTCAGAATCGGGCTGGGATTATCTGCGGTTCTATATCGACGGAGTTCAGAAGGGGGAATGGTCAGGCGAAGTCGCGTGGGCTGAGGCGTCGTACGCAGTAACAGCCGGTGATCGTACATTCAAATGGACTTACAGCAAGGACGGCTCTGTTTCCAACGGCAGTGATTGCGGATGGATTGATTACATTGTCTTCCCGACTGTTGGCGTACCGGTGGAGATAACGACGACATCGTTGCCGGACTGGACCCAAGGTGTTCCATACTCGCAGCAGCTCCTGGCAACCGGTGGCTCCGGCAACTACACCTGGAGCGATCCGGGTGGTGATCTTGCCGGTACCGGACTGTCGCTGTCATCTTCGGGGCTGGTTTCCGGTACTCCGACTTCAGAGGGGACTATCAATTTCACTCCCCATGTCGAAGATGATGGAGGCTTGTTCGATGACAGGTCGCTGAGTTTCACGATAAATGCAGCTCTATTCATTACATCTTTGAGCCTGCCCGATGGAATTGCCGAAATATACTATTCGACGCAAATTGTGGCGGCTGGCGGCACCGGTGACAGAACATGGAGTGATCTCAACGGTGATCTGGCCGGTACTGGATTGGCTATGACCACCACGGGGATTGTAGCCGGCACGCCTTCTTCTGCAGGCGCAATCAGTTTCACTGCCTATGTTGAAGATGAAGTCGGTTCCCACAATCAGAAACCTTTCACGATTATGGTAGAAGATGCATGGATCTGTGGCGACTGCGATGGATCCGCAGCAGTCGACATCGACGATGTCACATTCCTGGTCGCGTACATCTTCGCTGGTGGCCCGGCCCCTGATCCGATGGAGGTCGGTGATGCCGATTGTCTGAACGGAGTCGACATAGACGATGCCGTTTATCTGATTAGCTACATATTCCTCGGTGGTCCGCCACCGTGTGAGGACTGCCCGTAGATTATATTGACTACTCAACCAATGGCCGACCTGTGCTGGAAATCGCAGATCGGCCGTTTCTGTTTTGCAGCATGCACAGGAGCACAGCTCCTGTGCGTGCTTGTGTATGACACAGAGATCATCACGTCGATTTGCTCCTTGCGATTATGTTGATTTGCAGAATCGGGACTTTTTCAATAAGCAAGGCCGGAGGCGGGAATTTACCGGGCGCGGCTGTAGGTTGCACAATCCACGAGCAGCATTATATGAGGTCTCTCAGATCAGACAGATAACGGTGAGGCAAGGATGCGAGATCAGGTCCGCATGGCAACAAGTTCCGCGACACCATGCCAGTGTCCGCTTTTGCCGCCGTGAGTGTCATAGTAGTCGTACTCTGTATAATAGAGCAGTCTCAGTGGTTTGAAGAATTCGAGAAGTTCGCTATAATCATAGAAGGAATAGACCTCACCGGACATTAGCAGAAATGTACCCGGTTCGAGCTCTGTGGTCTTCTTCTTGTATTCTCCATAACGCGGATCGTCGTATGTGAAGACGGACGCGATCACCAATCCACCCTTCTTGAGCCCTGAAACGATCCCCTGGGAGACATGGTGAGCTTCGCTCTTGGTTATATACTGAAACATGTTGTTCAGCAGAATCAGGGAGTACTTTCCTTTGGCGATTCGAAAGTCGCGGACGTCCTTGTTGACAGTATTGACATTCACACCGAGTCTTTCGGCGCGTTGCTGGCATTTCTGGATGCCGGTTTCGGAGAATTCGACGCCGGTAACGCTGAAATCCTGCTGCGCCAGATAGATGGCATCCCGGCCTTCACCCATCCCGAGATCAAGCGCCTGTCCGAGATTCGCGAGCGAAGCGAAATTCTTCACCAGACTGGATGGCTTCGTACCCCAGTAAAATTTCTTGCCGGCATATTTCTGATCAAATTGCTCTTTAGACATCAGCTCCAACCACTAGTCAAGTCATCTTGGCCGTAAATATAACTATCTTGGGAGCGTATTGCAACTGAAAGTTGAGATAGCTCCATCGTAAAAGAAAATAGTCTATTCATATCCGCCAGTTGGCGGACATATCCCCACAATCCGGTTGACTTTTGCCAAAGATGGTCTAAATTCGTCTAAAACCATGCAATGGTGAAACAATGCGGCCCGCGCCGTGTATATCAAGATACTGCTCAAGACGGCAACGCATTCGACCGGAGGACCTATGGCTGACGACGTTTCACAATCCAAAGACATTCAGGCAGTAGAGAAGCTTCAGCAGGCGCGCAGCAGGATCAAGTCCGAAATCGCAAAAGTCATTATCGGGC
This sequence comes from Candidatus Zixiibacteriota bacterium, assembly GCA_018820315.1. Taxonomy (NCBI): domain Bacteria; kingdom Pseudomonadati; phylum Candidatus Zixiibacteriota; species Candidatus Zixiibacteriota bacterium. Next base: position 12,006 of record JAHJOQ010000122.1, read on the forward strand.
AGGAGACAGTAATCGACGAATTGCTGATCTCTATTCTCTCTAACGGTCATGTTCTTCTGATCGGTGTCCCCGGCCTTGCAAAAACGCTTCTGGTTTCGACTCTGTCGAAAATTCTCGAACTGAAATTTTCACGCATACAGTTCACCCCTGATCTGATGCCGTCTGATATAACCGGGACTGAGATTATCGAAGAAGATAAGACTTCCGGCAAGCGGACATTCAAATTCATCAAGGGTCCGGTGTTTGCGAATATTGTTCTGGCTGATGAGATAAACCGCACGCCTCCGAAGACGCAGGCAGCTCTTCTGCAGGCGATGCAGGAGCACGAGGTGACCGCGGCAGGGGAGACGTACACACTTGAAGAGCCGTTCTTCGTGTTGGCGACGCAGAATCCGATCGAGCAGGAGGGTACGTATCCATTGCCTGAGGCACAGCTAGATCGATTCATGTTCAATATTATGATAGACTATCCCTCCGAGGCAGAGGAACAAAGGATTGTCAAGACGACAACTGCGATACAGGATTGGGATCTGACTAACGTCCTCGGAGGTGATGATATATCTGAATTGCAGAATCTTGTCAGAAGGGTTCCCGTCTCCGATCATGTGATAGAATATGCCGTCAAACTCGTGCGAGCTACCAGACCGGGCAGAGATGGCGTGCCCGAGTATGTTCGGAACTGGGTCTCATGGGGAGCGGGGCCGCGCGCATCGCAGTATCTGATCCTTGGAGCAAAGACCAAAGCTGTTCTCGACGGACGATACACACCATCGGTCGAAGACGTGAAATCTGTGGCCAAGCCGGTTTTGCGGCATCGAATCGTGACATCGTTCAATGCCGAAGCTGACGGTGTCGGTCCTTCGGAGATAGTCGACAGGCTGCTTGAAGAAGTCAAAGAGAAGTAGTGTTACGCTGCTGTTAGCAGAGCAGCCAATCCACACAGCAAGGATAGCCTCTCGAACATCATGCCTGATCAGGATTACAGGAGATATCTGAAGCCGGAAGTCGTCTCTCGACTGAAGGGGATGGAGCTTAAAGCTCGTCTTGTTGTCGAGGGCTTCATGGCGGGTCTTCATAAATCACCGTACCATGGTTTCTCGGTCGAATTCGCAGAGCATCGTCAATACATGCCGGGCGACTCGATTCGCGACATCGACTGGAAGGTGTACGCTAAGACAGATCGGTACTTCGTCAAGGAATTCGAGGAAGAGACCAATCTCAAGGCGTATCTCTTGATCGATACGTCCGCATCGATGGGATACACATCTGATGAGAAGCAGCGCATCAACAAGCTCGAATATTCGGCATATCTGGCGGCGTCGCTGACTTTTCTGATGCTTAAGCAGCGCGATTCTGTCGGAATGGTTGGCTTCGACGAGAAGATCCACACATATATTCCTCCCAAGTCGGCGGCGGGGCATTTGCATGTTCTCCTGGAGCAGATGGATAAGCTGAAGTCATCTGAGAAGACAAACATATCTGATACATTGCATCAGATGGCCGAGAGAATCAAGCGCCGTGGTTTGATAATACTGATGTCTGATTTGTTTGATGATCCGCAGAGGGTTCTTGCGGGATTGAAGCATTTCAGACACAGGAAGCATGAGATAATCGTGTTTCATATTCTCGATCCAAGGGAGAGAGATTTCTCTTTCCCGAGGGAAGCTATTTTCGAGGATCTCGAAACAGGCGAGAGGATAACGACTCTTCCATGGCAGATCAAGGGTGCATATCAGAAGGAACTGCACGGCATTTTCGAGCATTTCTCACGAGAGTGCCGCATGTCGAATATCGACTACCATCTGATCGACACGTCCGTGAGCTATGATCGTGCGCTGTTGGCGTATCTGAACAAGAGATCGAGACTGTACTGATGGCTGTTAAGAAGAATGATCCGCTGATCGGTGCACACATGTCGGCGTCGGGTGGCGTGCACAAGGCGATCGAGATGGCCGATGCTGTCGATTGCACCGCGCTTCAGATTTTTACGAAGAACAACAACCAGTGGCGTGCAAAGCCGCTGACCGATGATGATGTCGAGAAGTTCTTCAACGCACGAAAGGCCTCGCCAATACGGGCCTATGTCGGGCATGTCGGGTATTTGATTAATGTCGCATCCCCTAGGGATGAGATATATAAGAAGTCGGTCGATTCGCTCACGGAAGAAATCGAACGGGGGGATCGTCTCGGATTGTCGGATGTTGTCATGCATCCGGGAGCTCACTTGAAAGAGGGCGAAGAATATGCTATCAAGAAGATTGCAGATTCGCTGAACCGCATCATAGATTTAACTCCCGACATCACAACTCGATTTGCGCTCGAAACAACCGCCGGGCAGGGAACCAATGTCGGCTACAAATTCGAGCAGATCGCCGCGATGATAGACCTTGTAGAGAACAAAGCTCGTTTGTCGGTCTGCTTTGATACGTGTCACACATTCGCTGCAGGCTATGAGCTTCGCACGAAGAAGGATTGGGATGCGACTTTCAAGGCGTTCGATGATACAATCGGACTCGACTATCTCAAAGTGTTCCATGTAAATGACTCAAAGAGAGAGTTCGGATCGAGAGTCGACAGGCATGAGCAGCTCGGACAGGGGGAGCTTGGCCTTGAGCCATTCAAATTCCTGATGCAGGACAAGCGATTTGTCGACGTCCCCAAGATTCTCGAAACACCGAAGCTGGACGATCAAGAGGGTAACGACAGGCGCAATCTCGATATTCTCCGCAGTTTCGCGAAGTAGTCCTCTATTCTCAAAGAAATCATTTTGATTAATCGGTCTGACAGTGTACTATCTCCCATAGGCTTGCTGAAGAAGTGCCGGAACCGGCGAAGGTCGTCATCGCGAGGACCGAAGCGACGTGGCGATCTCGCAACGGCGCTGTCTGGAACCCCTTCCTGACAGCTCAATAATGCGGGCAGGAAAGGGTTCCCGCCCGCGCTGCGCCGGATGAACAGATTGCCACGCTGCGCTCGCAATGACGCGGTTTGAGGCTATTCGACGAGACGGTATGATTGTGCTATCCATTCAAAGCTAAAGGACATCTTCGATGATAATCGGCATAATCGGGCTTCCTCAATCGGGTAAGACCACACTGTTCAATGTGCTCTGCGGGACACATCAGGAGACAGGCGGCTACACTGCCAAAGGCGAAGTTCACCACGGTGTGGTCAAAGTTCCCGATGCGCGCCTGGGCGTTCTGGCTGAAATCTACAAGCCGAAAAAGATTACACACGCTGAAATAGAATGGATGGATGTCGCCGGTTTCACCGGAGATACGTCGGACCGTGCCCGAGTCGATACCGAAATTCCGAACGCCATTCGCGAGGCGTTCGCGATTGCCCATGTTGTCAGGGCATTCGATGATCCAAAGCTTCCGCATCCGGCTGGATCGGTCGATCCCGAGCGGGACATCAAAGCAGTCGAAGACGAACTGATCTTCTCAGACCTTGTCGGTGCAGAGAAGCGTCTTGAAAAAGTGGAGAGGCATCTGAAGGTTTCTCCCGATGATACCCTGCGCCGCGAGAAAGCGGTGTTGGAGAAATGCCTTGAGCAGTTGAATACTGAAAAGCCATTGCGCGAGGTCGAATTCACTCCCGACGAGCAGAAGGCAATCAAGGGATTCCAGTTTCTCAGTATCAAACCGGTGCTTATAATCCTCAACATCGGCGAGAATCGCCTGCCGGATCGTGCAGCCATACAGAAACAATTCGCACCATACGATGAAAAGCAGTGGTGTGCGGTCGAAGTGATCTCGGCGAAAGTCCAGAGCGAGCTTGCGGAACTCGATCCGGACGACCGCAAAGTATTCATGGATGATCTCGGAATCACCGGCTTTGCGCTGGATCGCATAGTTGGCAAGTCGTATGAATTGCTCGGATTGATATCATACTTGACCGGCGGTGACAAAGAGGTGCATGCCTGGACGATAAATCGCGGGACGACCGCTGTGAAGGCTGCCGGTGTGATACACAAAGACTTCGAGAAGGGCTTCATCAAAGCAGAAATAGTGGCGTACGACAAACTTGTCGAAGCCGGTTCCGAAGCTGAAGCCAAAAAACATGGCTGGATGCGCCTTGAAGGCAAAGAATACATCGTCAAAGATGGCGATGTGATATTCTTCCGGTTTAATGTGTAGACAATAGTGCGACCTTTGAGAGTTATGCGCCGTCGGGAATCCATTCCTGACGGTATTTAGCGAAAGTGGGGATCCACCATGGAATACTTTGAAAATATAGTCAAGCGCCTGCTTGAGCAGGAAGGATACTGGGTCCGGCAATCTGTCAAGGTTAGTGTCACAAAACTGGAGAAGCGGGCAATTGGAAAACACTCGATACCGAGACCAGAAATCGATCTTGTTGGATATAGTGCACGAGAGAATGAACTTCTGATCGTCGAAGTGAAATCGTTTCTGGATAGTCCAGGTGTGAGATTCAATGAATTGACAGGAGAGTATAAGACTCCTGAAGGTAGCTACAAGCTGTTTACGTGTGAAAACTACAGGAAGATCGTCTTCAGTCGTTTGAAGAAGGACCTTTTCCAGGCGAGTCTGATCCTGAAGAATCCTAGTATCCGATTTGGTCTGGCAGCCGGTAAGATTTACTCCAAAGACGAGCCCCTAATCGTAGCGCATTTCAAGAAGAGAAATTGGATTCTGTACACACCGTCTGATATCGCCAAAGCAATCGAGGAACTGGAGAAGATTCCGTACGAGAATGATCCGTATGTAATAGCTTCAAAGATACTGATCAGAAATGACCGGTTGAGAAACAGGGATTGATCCATTGCGTCACCGTCAGGAAGGGATTCCTGACGGCGCAAGGGAATCTTGTTCCATCGCTCCACTTTTGTGGAATAAGCAGGTACATCAATTGTATGAGTTATGAAGTTGTCCACACTTAAGGGGAGGAAGATTGTGCATTCATCCAGCCGACTCGCGTCAATCGTCGCCGGATTCATTATTCTGTCAGCCGCGCTGACATCAATTGCCAGTGCCGATGCTCGCCAACAGCCGCAAGCAGTCGACGCTACCACCAAACTTGTAAGTTCAGCACACAATGCTTTCGGCATTCAGCTCTTCAAAGAGATCGTCCAGCAAGACCAGGATAAGAATATCTTCATATCGCCAGCCAGTGCAGCGATGGCTTTAGCCATGGTGTACAATGGTGCCGATGGAGTGACCAGAGATGAGATGGCAAGAGTGCTGGAATTGGAGGGGATAACGCTGGAGCAGATCAATCAAGCAAACCTCGCTCTGGATAGCTTGCTGGAATGCAAGGACACAAGCGTCGAGTTATCCGTTGCCAATTCTGTCTGGATGACGGATGAATTCGAATTCAAAAAGGACTTTCTCGATCGCACTGAAGCTTACTATGATGCTGAGATCACCTCCATGGATTTCAAACGGCCAGGCGCTCACAAATTGATCAATGATTGGACTGCTGAAAAGACCAGGGACAAAATCCGTGAGATAATCGGTCCTATAGATGAAAACGCGATCATGTTTCTTTTGAACGCAGTCTACTTCAAAGGAATCTGGAAATATCAGTTCAGAGAAGAGAACACACGCGAACAGGATTTCACACTCCTGGATGGCAGCATAAAGCAACATCCACTGATGTCGCTTAGAGGAGAGTTCGATTATACTGAATCTCCCAATTTCCAAGCCATTCGCCTACCGTACGGAGAAGGCCGGTTCAGCATGCTTGTATTCCTTCCTGCGTCGGATTTTGGACTAGAGAGATTTCACGACTCCTTAACGGCCGAGAATTGGATTGAATGGGGGCGTCGTCTCTGGAGACGAGAAGGGACAATCATCCTGCCTCGGTTCAAACTGGAATATGAGAAGCAGTTAAATGATGCTCTAAAAGCACTTTGTATGATAACTGCATTCGACAAAGTTGACGCTGATTTCAGTAAAATGTGGGAGCAGTCGCGCAAGAGAAACTACAGTACAGGGTTCCTGATGGAAGGCGACACAAATGTGTACATTCACGAGGTGCGACAGAAAACGTTCCTTGAGGTCAACGAAAAGGGATCGGAGGCTGCAGCGGTAACAGTTGTAGAAATGCGCGGATTCGCACCTACGTCAGTCCAGATGCCTGTGAGGCCATTTGTGATGACTGTAAATAGACCGTTTTTCTGCGCGATCGTCGAAAACACCTCTGGTCTGATACTCTTTATGGGATCCATAGTCGATCCCTAGCAGGCAATATGATGCTCGTTGCTGTGACCGCGTTGACGTTCGCGGCCACACGGTAGATCGCGCAGCCGCGCATTTACAGGCCGCAGGCCTGTCATCCCCGTGCAGACGGGGAACCATTGTCGGCAGCGCGTTGATTCGTGAAACCGTCAGGATCTCCTCACTTCGTTCGGACTTGCTATCACGTAAAGCGTGATGCAAGCAGGGATCACTGACCTACACCGCCCGGAATATCGACCGCATAACTCCAAGATCGCAATATTCGTCCGATATTTCGCTTTTATTTTGACATATATTATGTTATACTACAATGTTACTTACTGCATAAAAGTGGTCATATCTTCGCTGTACTCGGTAACTTGTGTGGACTGCGAAATAGAAAATATAATGTTAAGATTCAACACTCTTACGAAACGGAGGAGGTCGTGAAGACGCACGCTACCGCCCGCCTCGTGTTCGCATTTGTGCTAATGCTGTTAGTCAGCAGCGCATTTGCAGCACAGTCTTACAAACTGAGTGATTCACCCTCTGGCGTGACTCTTCTGAGTCAGGACCGGAATGGTCTCACAATGAGCCTTGAGGTTGGAGAGCTTCTGTTTACGCCCATCGAAACCAAAGAAGGCTCGTTCACGATGCTTTCGATCACGGACTTCACACGTTCGTACAACATCGGTGAACCGAATCTTCCAATGGCTAACCGCCTGATTTCTATTCCTTACGGCTGCGAACTCGATGTGAAAGTCATCGATTTCGAGTCGGAAGAAATCAGCCTTGACAAGCTCGACATTTTCGACCGGATCATTCCTGCACAGGAGCCATTGTCGAAATCGGATGATCCAGCCGATATACCATTCGAGTTCAATGCCTCCTCATATGAGCAGTCCGGTTTCTACGGTCTCCCGCTCGCAGAAGGCGAAATCAAAGGCGTAATGCGCAATGTCAGACTCGGCATGGTGAAATTCTCTCCTGTTGAATACAATCCAACGGAGAACACCATCAGAGTATATAAGAGAGTCGTTGTCAAGGTCGACTATGTTGGCGCCGACTGGACCAAAACCGAGACGGTTTTCGATGAGGGCTACTCGCCCGTATTCGAGGCTGCGTACAGCAAAATCATCAACTATCAGCCTGCACTTCTCAGCAGTGGCAAGGATGACCTCACGCGCTATCCGATCAAATACGTCATCGTGTCGGACAGGATGTTCGAAGCACAGCTTCAGCCTTTCATTGAGTGGAAAATCAAGAAGGGATTCGAAGTCATCGAGGCCTACACCGATGTGATCGGAACATCAAACACGGCTATCAAGAACTATCTGCAGAACCTTTATAATACAGAGACTCCGAAGCCATCGTTCGTACTGCTCGTCGGTGACGATCAGGAGATACAGGCATTCAGCGGTTCGGCAGGATCGCACATCACGGACATGAAGTTCGTGGAATTTACAGGCGACTGGTTCCCGGAGATATACTGGGGACGTTTCTCGGCGCATACCACCGCCCTGTTGCAGCCGCAGATCGACAAGACGCTCGAATACGAACGTTACGAGATGCCCGATCCGAGCTATCTCGGTGAAGTGACCATGATTGCCGGTGTCGACGGGACGTACGCGATCACGCACGGCAACGGTCAGATCAATTACGGTACGAATCTTTATTTCAATGCCGCGCACGGCATCTATTCGAACACATGGCTCTATCCGGCATCAGCGGATGGTGGTGCCGCTGCTGCGATCATTCAGACGATCAATGACGGCTTATGTTTTGCCAACTATACTGCACATTGCGGTCATACGGAGTGGAGCAACCCGAACGTTAACACAGGTGATATCCAGGGATTCACTAACAACCACAAGTGGCTGCTGGCAGTCGGAAACTGCTGCCTTTCGAACACATTCGGCGACGATTATTCCACGCCCTGCTGGGGCGAGGTATTCTTACAGGAGCCGAACAAAGGCGGTATCGGATATATAGGTGGCACAAACTCAACCTACTGGGATGAAGATTACTGGTGGGGTGTTGGATATGGCCCAGTCGTAGGCGGAGGACCGACATATGAGCAGACCGGTCTAGGAGCCTATGACGGCGTATTCCATGACCACGGCGAGCCACTGAATCAACACTATGTCACGAACTACGCTATTGCCTATGTCGGCAACATGGCCGTGACTGAATCAGGCTCGAGCAGGGAGCAGTATTACTGGGAAATTTACGAACTGATGGGCGACCCGTCGGTGATGACTTACATGGGCGTACCCGCTGTCAACCCGGTGGTTCATCCGTCGACGATCATGTTGACGGCGCCTACCGTATCGGTACAGGCCGACCCATTTTCCTACGTCGGCATCTCCATTGACGGTGAACTCAAGGGTGCGGCGTTTGTCGATGCTTCCGGCACTGTCGAAATTCCGGTGACGGCGTTCGCAGCGCCGGGCGTTGCAGATATCGTGGTAACCGCCCAGAATCGTCAGCCATACATCTCGACCATCCAGGTCATTACACCGGATGGACCATACGTGATTTACGATTCATACGTCATAAACGACGCGGCCGGCAATAACAATGGTGTGATGGATGCTGCTGAAAGCATAGTCCTCGGCGTGCAGGTCAAGAATGTCGGTCCCGATGATGCTCTGGATGTTGTGGCGACACTATCGACCGGCGATGGATATGTGACTATGATCGATGACACTGAGGCCTACGGCACAGTGCTTGGCAACGAAGGTACGGCATATAGCGCCGACGCATTCGCGTTCGACATCGCGGGCAATACGCCTGACGGTCGCTTCATAACATTTGATCTGACTGTGAGCGGAGTTGAGAAGCTGATATGGGAGAGCCATTTCAGCATTCAGGTGCATGCACCTAATATCAACCAGCTATCGATCACGATTGACGATGCAACCGGCAACATGAACGGTATTCTCGACCCGGGTGAGACGGCGAACATTATCGTAACGCTCGAAAACTCCGGTTCAGGGGATGCGACAAACGTAACTGCGGATCTGTCAGAGAACGATCAGTTCCTGTCGGTTTCGGATGCCTCAGCGGTCTTCGGTGACTTACCCGGCGGCGGCGGTGTCGTCGATAACTCCGCCGACGTGTTCACAGTTTCCGCGGATGCAAGCTGCCCGCAAGGTTATGCGGTGTCCATGAATATGGCCCTCACCGGCGATCTCGGATTTTTCACCAATATCGATCTGATGATCACAGTCGGTGACAGAGTCGCATTCTACTATGACGACTTCGCGTTTGATCAGGGCTGGTCCGGCCTCGGAGGGACAGCCGAATGGACGATTGGCTCTCCACAGGGTGCCGGAGGCGATCCGTCTCTCGATCATTCGCCAACCGCAGACAACCAGGTGCTTGGAAATGACCTTACCTCAAATGGCCAGTACAACAACAGCATTCCGAGCACTCAGTGGGTCTACTCTCCGATTATTGACTGTTCAGACTATGCGAGCATAGAAATGCGTTACTGGCACTTGCTCGGGATAGAGTCATCCAGCTATGACCATGCATATTTCGAGGTTTACGATGGAACCATGTGGCAACAGCTCTTTTCGAGCGGCGCGACAAACCAGGAGACATCGTGGAACGAGGAGTTCATAGATATGTCTCAGTACGCTGATGCTAACCCGGCCTTCCAGATCCGGTTCGGACTTGGACCGACTGATGGCTCGGTTACATATAGCGGGTGGAATATAGACGATATCGAGCTCAAAGGCTACTTCCAGGGAATGGGCGGAACGCCGATTCTTGATCTCGCTCCCGCCGCATTCTTGGATAGCCTCGTCGGCGGCGAAATTGTCGAGCATACGCTTCTTGTGAAAAACCCCGGCGACGGCACTCTCCGTGTCAGATTCAGCCCGGCAGTTGGCTGGATTTCATGCGTCAGCGAGAATAACTACATCGCTCCGGGCGACAGTATCGATTTCCCATTCACGGTTAATTCGGGAAGTCTCGTGGCGGGACTGAATGTCGGTGCATTGGCGTACACGTCGAATGTCCCAGGCAACATGACCGGTAGCGTGCCGGTGAATGTGTTCATATATCCGCCTGATCTCCTTCTCCCCGAGACGGCATGCGTCGACAGCCTGGTTGAAGACGAAACTGCTGCGCATTCGTTCTACGTTAAGAACGTAGGTGACGGCAACCTGAACATCGAGTTCAGCCCCGGTGCAACCTGGCTGTCCTGCTCAACTTCCGATTTCGATGTAGCTCCGGGTGACAGCGCAGAGTTCCCGTTCTCGATTGATGCGGCCGGTATGACGCCGGGTGATCATGTCGGGACCTTGAACTACAGCAGCAATGATCCTGATGACCTCACGGGAACGGTCGGTGTCAATCTCTACATATATGCACCGGTCATGGAGTTGAGTCAGACTTCTATTACCGAGACGCTCCAGGGCGGCGAGCAGATGGTCGTGCCGCTAACGATCAACAACACCGGCCCCGGAGTTCTGCACTACACTGTTGGCTGCACGATGTTCGATATGAAAGCAATGACAGTCGAGGGCGGCAAGTCAACGTTCCGAGGCGAGATGCTCACTCTCGCGGATGAGGTTCGGGAGCCGATCGGATACAGAAGCGCTGATCCTGACAAGACTCCCGATCTCGAAGAACCATATTTCGGCCCACAGGATAAAGGTACCGGTGGCCCGGATGCCTACGGTTATCTATGGATTGACTCCGATGAACCGGGTGGTCCTGCTTTCAATTGGGTCGATATTTCGACAGTAGGCACTGCAATTGCGCTCGGCGATGATCAGGCAGTCGGACCGATGGCGATCGGATTCACATTCCCGTTCTACGAGAATGCATATAACGAGTTGTATTTCAGCTCCAACGGCATCATCACATTCGGTGCAGGCTACACGACGACCAGCAACACAGTGCTCCCGTACTCCAATGTACCGAACAACATGATCTCTATGTGGTGGGATGATCTTGATCCCGAAGAGGCGGGAAATGTCTACTACTATTATGACAGCGCCAACAATCGGTTCATCATCAGCTTTGTAGGGATCAGGAACTATCAGAATCCAAGTGGTACCGGATCGCTGACATTCCAGGCGATTCTGTATCAGACGGGAAGAATTGTTCTGCAGTACGGGACAATGGATCCGGGTGAAGATGCGTACGGTCTCGCAGGCGCGACTGTCGGCATCGAGAACTCTGCAGGCAATGATGGCTTAACGGTTGTCTATAATGCCGCGTACATGCATGACAATCTCGCTATCACCTTTAGCAACAGCTCATGGCTTTCCGCAGGTCCGGAATCCGGAACCATCCAGCCGGGTGGCAGCGGTGTCATCGACGTGCTCCTTAATGCAGGCGATCTTGAGGATGGCCCATATACCGGTCAGGTCGGTATTGGCAGCAACGATCCGCTGAATCCTTCGATGCTGGTTCCGGTCACGATGATTGTGGGCGGAAGCTCGAACATGCCGCCGATCATAACTGAGATTGGACCGCAAACAGTGATGGAAGGTGAAAACCTGAACTTCACGGTTATCGCAAGCGATCCGGACGGCCAGATACCTGCTCTGATTGCGCAGGATGTGCCGGAGAATGCTACATTCCTCGATAACGAGGATGGCACCGGAACATTCGACTTCAATCCGGACATCAGACAATCGGGTGTCTACTATGTCATATTCATTGCGTCTGATGGCGAGCTTGCCGACACATTAACCGTCGAAGTAAGTGTCGAGAATGCCGATGTGATCTGCGGTGACGCGGACGGCGCATCCGAAGTCGACATTGACGACGCGGTATTTCTGATTGGCTACATCTTCGCGGGCGGACCGGCTCCTGATCCTATTGAGGTTGGGGATGTTGACTGTTCTGGCGCTGTTGATATTGACGATGCAGTCTATGTGATAGCGTACATTTTCGCGAGCGGCCCCGAGCCATGCGCGAACTGCCCGATGAAGATCGAAGCAGAGCGTGGGAAGACTGTGAAGGTGTCGCTGAAATAGAGCGATAGATCATTTCGAATAGAAGGAGCTGCCAGTCAATGGCGGCTCCTTTTGTTTGCGAACATGTCAGCCCTGAATACTCATGCATGATAATGCTCGAACTGCAGTCCAGCCTTGACGTATAAGCCATCAATGGCTACGTTGCATTCTTGAATGCGATTTCAAGTGTGTGACATTTCGCACGAGGATATCGAATGCGTAAGCGATTTATCCGAAGTCTTGAAGAGATTTCAATGAATGCGCTGCCCGCCATGCAGACAGTCTACTATGACGGCTGGGTGCTGAGATTTAGCAATGGCTATACGCGGAGGTCAAACTCGATCAATCCGTTATACTCGTCGCACATTGATCTCGATGAGAAGATTGAAAAGTGCGAGAGTATCTACCGCGCCAAAGGACTTCAGGTCGTGTTTAAGTTGACCGACGCTGCTATTCCTGAAAATCTTGAATCGAAGCTTGTCGATAAAGGATATGTGCCGGCGGTGGGTTCGCCGGTGAGCATTCAGCTCCTTGAGCTCAACGATGTTACAGAATTATCTGCACATGACGTTGTGAGAATCGAGGTGTGGTCGGAGCAGTGGCAGGCTGAATTCTCGCGGCTAAATAAGGTCGATGAGCGGCACTCCGGGACTCTTGGGAAGATGCTGGCAAGTCTCGTTCCTCGCTGCTGTTGTTTTTCAATAATGAGGGGCGGATCGATGGTCGCGTGTGGTCTGGCGGTTCTCGAAGATGAGTATGTCGGGCTGTTCGATATCGTTGCCGATGCAAGTCTCAGGAGGCAGGGGCTTGGGAGAGCGATCACAGTCGATATGCTCCGCTGGGGTAAGGAGAACGGGGCTCGAAGATCGTATCTTCAGGTGGTGCATGACAACGAACCGGCAGTAGCGCTCTATGCTGGCATGGGGTTCAGAGAAGTTTACCGATATTGGTACTTGGTGAAGGACTGACAATAGTGAGGAGAAGAACAATGGTTAGCCCGATGGTCTGGATTAGAGCCGTCTCATTAGTTATAGTAGCATCACTCTTGACTGTAGCCTCCGCAAAAGATCGACCTGTTCAGATCGAAGGCTATGTACCTCATAGCGGAGATATCGTCTTCCAGACCTCTGCATCACAACTCGGTCCCGCGATCGAAATTGCGACCGGCTCGAAAATAACGCATTGCGGAATTGTGCTGATCGACAGCGATACGACCTTTGTCTATGAGGCAGTCGGGCCGGTCAGGAAAATCACATTGGAGGAATGGATCACTCGCGGTGTGGAGAATAAGTTCGCGGTTAAACGGCTGAACGCTGCGGACTCCACTCTTCTTCCCGAAGCGTTCGACAAAATGCGAGCGGTGTTTGCGAAGTATCTCGGACTCGAATATGACATTCAATTCAAGTGGTCTGATGATAGATTCTACTGCAGCGAACTTGTATACAAGATGTTCAAGGAGGGTGCTGATATCGAGATCGGAGAGTTCGCAAGATTTGGCGATTTCAAACTTGATGATCCGCTGGTTCGGTTTTGGATTGAGAAGTACTTCCCCGACGGCCCGAATATGAAAGAGAAGGTCGTTTCACCCATATCGATATACAATGACACTACGCTCGTGACTGTGCACTCGACGTATTAGAGATCATGAGTTTGTTGTTCCCGCGAAGTTGTTTGTTGAGAAAGTCCCGATACTGCGAATGATCGTCATCGCGAGTAGCGAAGCGACGCGGCGATCTCCCATGCGCGGTCAGGAATCCTTTCCTGACCGGATTGCCCGCTCGCTGCTGTGGATAGCTGTCAGGATGGGAATCCTGACAGC
>JAHJOQ010000123.1 GCA_018820315.1 Candidatus Zixiibacteriota bacterium
ACGCGACGCACCAGCATATTTTATTTGTGATTCCGATTCATGCTTCCTTTATTTTGTTGTGACCAAAGTCATTGCACATAGAGGAGCATCAGCCGATTTTCCCGAAAACAGCCTGGAGGCGATTCTGGCTGCCCGCAGCCAGGGTGCCGATGCAGTAGAGGTCGATATCAGATGCACGTCCGATAATGTCCCGATTATCTGCCATGATCGGCGCCTCCGCAGGCTATTCAATTCAAACGGGACTACCGCGAGCATCACCGCTGCGCAGTTCAAGAAGATGAGAATCATGGGTACCGGGACGCCGCTGCTGCTGGAGGAACTGTTCAACACAGACGATCCGCCTCGCCAAATCATCCTTGATATCAAGGAATTCGGTCTCGAGATACCCGTCGAGAAGATGATTTGTCGCAATGGATGGCAGGAACGGGTCATAGTCTCGTCATTCTATTCCATCATAATCAAGCGGTTCAAGCGACTTAACGCTGAACTCAGAACCGCTCTCATCCTCGATAGGCTCGCCAGCATCCCGATTGCGCTGCGACAGAGCTACCTGAATCACATCTTCCTGAAATATCTGGAGGCAGACTACCTGCATGTCTTCTTCAGAGAGATGAACCTGGCAGGTGCGGAGAGAATCTCTGAGTTGGGACATCCGGTCTCATTCTGGACTTTGGATGATCCTGCGGCGATCGAACGAGCGCTTACGATATCACCCTACGGAATAATAACCAATAAGCCCGGAATCGCGCGACGGATAATACAATCCGAACATACCGCTCAGTCCTGAAAACTGCCTTGAGGTTGATGCTGTAAGCCATTGAAGCATAAGTGCCACTGAATATTGACTCTGGTAAACTGAATTGACTTGCCTAACGATCAGATATGTCTTAGACTCCGTCAGAGGCATTGATCAGGAGTAATGATGAAGTACGAATTGAAGCGAATCAGAGTGTGGAGTGCGATTAAAGTCGGTTTCTTCATATGGGGACTGATCGGCTTTCTCGGTGGGCTGTATATGGCAATGATGATGCCATTCGTGATGCAGTTCATGGAGTCCTTTGGTCCGATGCCGGATGGGATGGGCTCTGTTGGACCCCTCGCCCTCATATTCCTGCCAATTCTCTATTCTCTTATGGCGGCTGTCATGGGCACAGTCATCACCGCAATTGTTGCGGGATTCTACAACCTGATAAGCAGCCTGCTCGGCGGGATTGAAGTCAGCCTTGAAAGTGAGATGCTGCATCCGCTGAACATCGGCGACAAACCGCTTCCGCCGGCAAAAGAGAGCGGCAACTACACGATTTGAGGAACAACGATGGGACTTGACGATGTCAGGGTCAGAATAGCGCCATCTCCGACCGGTTACTTCCATGTTGGAACCGCTCGGACGGCCATATACAATTGGCTGTTCGCGAAGAAACATGGCGGGAAATTCCTGCTCAGAATCGAGGACACCGACCTGGACCGCTCCAGACAGGAGTATGTCGATATCATTCTGGACGGCCTCAGGTGGATGGGACTTTCGTGGGATGAGGAGATAGTATACCAGTCTGAGCGGATGGAGACATATAGTCCACATGCAGAGAGGCTTCTGACCGAGGGTAAAGCTTACCGCTGCTTCTGTTCGCCGGAAGAGCTCACCGCGGAACGTGAATACGCGCAGAAGAATAAGCTGCCCTATAAATACAGCCGAAAATGCAGAAGTCTGTCGCCCGATGAGATCGAGAAGAATCTTTCCGATGGACGCAAGTTCACTGTCCGGCTAAAACTCCCCGTCGAGGGGACTGCTTCGTTCGAGGATGCAATCGCCGGGAAACTTAACTGCAGTTATGACGAGCTTGACGATCTTATAATCCTGAAGTCGAATGGACGACCGATATACAACTTCGTCGTCGTTGTCGACGACCATGACATGCGGATCAGTCACGTCATCCGGGGAAACGATCACATCACGAATACATACTACCAAGTTGAACTCTACAAGGCGCTCGAATGGGATATCCCAGAGTTTGCGCATGTGCCGCTAATCCTTCGACCCGACCGCTCAAAGGTCTCGAAACGTAAGGGCGACAAGGGAGTAACGGACTACAAAGACGAAGGGTATCTTCCGCAGGCGCTCGTCAACTATTCCGCGCTTGTAGGATGGTCTCCTAAAGATGACCGCGAGAAGATGACAATCGATGAAATGATCGAGGCATTCTCTCTGGAAGGTGTCAATCCGAATAACGCCGTGTTCGATATCGAGAAGCTCAAATGGATGAATGGTGAATACCTGCGGGAGATCGACAGCAACAAGATTGTGGACTTGGTAGTGCCGCTGTTCATTGAAGCGGGACTGACCACCAAATACTGGGTGGAAACGAACTGGCATTGGACTGTCAGAGTCGTAGATGCTCTGAAAGAAAGATGCAGGCTGCTTTCGGAATATGCCGAGAAGGGGTCCTACTTCTTCACATCGAACTTCGAGTACGATCCGAAGGGTGTCAGAAAGCAGTTTAAGGCTGATGGGGTTGCAAGCATCCTGACGGACATCAAGGAACGGTTCGAGCAGGTGGATGTTTGGATGAAAGAGGGTCTCGAAGAGACGCTCAGGATTCTAGCGGAAGATAAGGACTTGAAAGCCGGGAAACTGATCCATCCTGTTCGTCTGGCTGTTTCAGGTATGACCGGCGGCCCGGGATTATTCGACATACTGGAGCTACTTGGCCAGAAAGAGGTTCAGGCACGGATAGAACGGGCGATAAAGTATATTGAAAGAGGTGAATTCCCTGAACAGGAGGGAACCTGACATGTCGCTTGAGAAGATCGAGAAACTGAGAGACGAAATCGAGAAACTCGAGGAAGAGTACAACCGGACCAATCTCGACAAGGTTTTTGACAAAGGTCGGCACGACCAGGTCTACAAGAAGCTCAAGAAGAAACGTAAAGAGCTGAAGGAACTGGAAGAGTCGACGAAATAGAGCCTCTGCTCGGAATTCGTATCGGCTGCTCAGAGGCTGCTCCTTGAGTTCGATTCAGGCTGGAATCATATGGCATTGACAGCCAGCTTCCAGGTTGGCAGCCATTTCCAGAAGTTTGATTAAACCTCTACGACCTACTTGACACGGCCAATTTTGTATATATATTGGCAGATCAACTGGGAGATCGTCCAACGGTAGGACATGCGGCTCTGGACCGTAGTATCGGGGTTCGAATCCCTGTCTCCCAGCTTGTAACTACCTGTGTCACAACCACTTAGGTGTGCATATCACAGCAGGGGGTTGGAGACATCGTCTCGAACCCCATGGACCGATGCATCCGCCCGGCAGTCGATGCATGGAATACAAGGGCAAGTCATTTGACCTGCCCTTGATGCGCAATGCCTTGGCATTCCTCTCACTTGAGAAGTAGCATCTTCCTGGTATCGGTGAAACTGTCGGTAGCGAGCTTATAGAAGTAAACACCCGACGCTACTATCCCACCATTGCTGTCTGTTCCATTCCAGACGACTGAGTGCTTCCCTGCAGACCGATATCCATCGACCAGTGTCGTCACCCTCTGTCCAAGGAGATTGTAAACATCCAGCCTGACTCTAGCACCGAGAGGCAAACCGAATGCAATCTCTGTTGCCGGGTTGAATGGGTTCGGTGAATTCTGATACAAGGCAAAGTCTCGCGGCAGCATGTCATCAGCTGAACCATTATTACTGTGGAGCGACGTGCTCAGTCTCCCGCCGCCTTTGGCGACAGCGATGCTGTTGAAGGGTTCGATCTCTCCGTCACCGACGAACGAGACATCCAAGATCCGCGACCCATCGGATGGAATCATCACCTGACCATATGGATCAAGTAATCCGACCTTTAACAATCCATCAGCTAAGCCATGGAATTCCTGAATTCCGTCAATGAGACTCTTAACATCAATACTTCGCACATCACCTAGTGTCCCGTCAACATGATATTATTGGGCATGTCATTGACTTCCGAAATTGTTTGCGCTATATTTGTGCAAACAAGGAGGTGGTCGATGAAAAAGTACATCGTTCGATTATCGAAGGAGGAGCGTGATAGACTGAA
>JAHJOQ010000124.1 GCA_018820315.1 Candidatus Zixiibacteriota bacterium
ATTCACAATCCCGAGGACGTTGGTGCCATGAGCCCAATCAATTCTCTCCTTCGGAGAATCACCAAGGCCGGGACTCGGATCAGAGTCAGGCCCCAGCGAATCGAGGTTGTCTCCCGCAGCATCGTACCAGTGGTAGAGAAGTGTGCTATCGAAGTCCTCGTGGCTCAGGTCGAATCCGGCATCGATTATCGCAACAGTGACAGTCTCACGTTCATCCCAGTTGAAGTCAATTGCCTGCTCAAAATGGATGTCTGCTCCCGGAACTGTGTTGTTCTTCAAATGCCATTGATACTGATATTGGGGATCATTTGGCACATGATCCTGGACCGCTATATTGTAGAAGTTCGGTACTGAGTACTCAACAAGTTCAGACTCATAGAACGTGTTGGATACCTCAAGAAGATCCTCTGCCGATTCAGCTGTCATCCGAAGCATGTATCTCCGATCGTCGACACTGTCTATCTCTCGTATCTCGACATTGTGCATCAGAACGAATCCCTCGAACTCTGCAATAGATACCTCATCGGCCACCCTGGCCGTGAATTCATCGGTTAAGAACACCGGTATGCTGTCCGGAGTACCGAGTACCGGATTCGCTATCTTGACAGAGGTGTGATGTCTGAGGTTGGTGAGAGCGGAGTCTATACTCCAATCATCCTTGATTCCGTATGACCATGTGGATCCATTGATATTGATTGGCTCGAATGTCGTATCGATGCAGGGTGCATCGATTGTTCTGAGCGCTCCCTCGCCATCAGGATTGAGCACTACCGTGACAAGACTGTCACTTATCGGAACACTGATCTGCTGACCGAGTGAGTAGTAATGGTAGTCCGAACCTGCCGCCGATCCAGCTAAGAGAGCAAGGATCAATGCACATATCAACAATCCTATTGTTCTGTTATACATAGTAATTCCCCTTTCAAAACCTAATTCATTCAGCGGGTCTCAGACAGAGCATGCAATCACTGTCTGAATCTCGCAACTGTAATTGTCAAGTCACATCACGGACAGAATCAAGATTCACAAATCGCCGTTTGCATTGACCTTGAGAAGGCGGTAGTCTCCGGAGCCAACCGACCATGTTCTCGCGCCTACGATGTAGCCGCCGTCCGGAGCCGCAGCAATTGACATTGCACCATCGGTATTGCCGTGTCCCAGAGTCTTCTCCCAGATCAGGTTGCCGATGCCATCAACTTTGATCAAGTAGATGAGGCCGTCTTCCGTGCCCGGCGGCTTGGTCCCTCCAGCTAATATATAGCCACCGTCCGGAGTAGCCACCACAGAATACGCAACATCGATTTCGCCATTGTCGTAAGTCTGCTGCCAGATCAGGTCCCCGGACTCGTTCAGGAGGGCCAGGTAGATATCCCAGTTGTTTCCCGCAGTGTAGCCCGGTACGATATACCCCCCACCCGGAGCAGCAATCACACACCTCGAATCAAGAGTGTTCAGTTCAACACCAAGCTGCCTATCCCAGATCACATTCCCAGAGCTGTCGACTTTCATGAGAAAGATGTTGTTTCCTGCACCTGTGATGACAAAGCCACCATCAGGTGCTGACACCATCGAGAATGGATAGCCTCCAAAGTCAGGGTCAGCGTCAACGTCGATGAACTTCTGCCACATCACATCTCCATTCTCGTCGATTCGCAAAAGCCAGAAATAGCCTGGAGGGGGATCTCCGGTGTAGTAGTTGTCTTGAGTCAAACCAGCGATCAAGTAGCCACCGTCTGGTGCCGCGCAGATAGAGTAGGCAGAGTTTTCATGATATCCCTCAAAACCTTTGTAGGACCGTCCCCAAACAACTTGGCCATTGGCGTCGAACTTGACGATCAGTGCATCCAGCAAGAAGTCAGCATTGTATCCGGTCGTGCCTGCCGTGATGTAGCCTCCGTCTGCTGTCACTGCAACATCCCATGCGTCGTCACCCCTTGATCCGCCATAGGCCGTCTGCCAGACTATGTCGCCGTATTCATCAACTTTGACTAGATAGACATCGCTGCCACCGGAACCATATGAGCTGGTCTGTCCAGCCATCACATAACCACCATCCGGCGCTACGACAACACCCCCTTCAGCAAGCAACTCCTGATATGGTCCGCCATACGTTCGTTCCCAGGTGATGATGACTGAGTCGGGGGTTTTGGCGGTGACAGCGTTTGAGACTGATGACCAGTTGTGTGATTCGTCTGATGTGCGAAGCGCGAAGTAGTACTTTGTCATCGGTTCGAGGCCGGTCACTGAGAATGACTCAGTCGTTCCGGCAATTGATGGCGTGTGAGGGTTCGTGCAGCTTGTCCCGAGGTCCCATGTCGATGAATCGAGCTCTGATGTCGAATATCTGATGTCGTATCGTGTTGCCTGGCCGGTGACGCTGTCATCACCCGGGGCGGTCCAGGTCAGTCGGATGCTCCCGCTCGATAAGCTGTCAATGGAAAGATCTTTGGTCGTTGCTGGCGGCTCTCGATCCTGAACAGGATCGATGATCTTGTCACCTCCGCAGGAGAGCATGAGGGATACTACACAGAACAACAGAATGATCGGCAGTGAAATAAGGGGATTGGCTTTCATACATCTGTGGCTGGACATCATTCCTCCCTTTGGTCAGGTCCCGAAAGACCCCGATTCAAACCCCAATCCGGCGCCAGACAGCCTCTGACACCGGTCATTTCGGCATTCCCCCTGGTCGTAGGCGCACAATGCGCTAGACCGTTGTAATCTTGGCTCTACTAAAATCTAACCACCCCCATCCTCATTGTCAAACATTTACTCTCTCCACTACCGACCAGTGACAATAGCTATACAAGCAGAGCGGCAGATCATTATGATCTGCCGCTTGGTTGTCCAGAACAATCGTAACATCTACAGCGGTGGCATGCGGTCAGAGCATGTCCGTACCGGTTCAGGACCGCTGGTGAATATGTAGGCGATCAGATAGACAACATCATCGATATCGACACCGCCGCTGCAATTCGAATCGCCGGTAAACGCGTAGGGCTGGGGCGCGTCTCCACCAGTGAAAATGTAGCCGATGAGATACACGACGTCATCGATGTCAATGCCGGTAGAGGCGTCCACATCTCCCGCCGCAGCCATTGCCAGCGCTCGACTGGCATTTACACTACCAAAGCCATACAGTGGATACGCACCTCCATCATAGTCGGATGTTGACCGCCGGAGCACCTGTCGTACCCAGTTCAGCGGTCGCATCGTATGAGGTTCCGAATATATCTTCTTCATATTCGGCGCAACCGAGAACATCTGCCCAATGATGCCGCTGACAATACCTGAAGCAGCACCCGGCCCATTTAAGAAGCAGAAATAGTCCTTATTGCCATCACACTGGAGTACCTGTGGGTTGCTCCCAAGTGAATCTGGAGCGTCCACGGTGTATATTTGAATGCCGGGCGCACAACCATCGGGCAAAGGGTTAACGGCGGTGTACCATTCTACAACGCCGAAACGATTGTAACCGGTTATGCCCACGGTATAAGGGGAGCAGCCGGGGAAGGGTAATGGTCCCCCCTTGTCACCCAACGGCGCCACAATTACGTTGTTGTACTTGTGATTGAGAGCCAGTGCTTCCGTAATCGGGCCGCTGGGCGTTATGTATTCCGGAAACACTACTTCATCACACGCGTCATACGCGCTGAGCAGGGAAGTCAATTGCAGAGCTCGCCAAATGCTCCACGTGTCAGTGTACCTATCATCGTTAGTGACTCGGATGAAAATGTACTGAGCCCATGGCGTCATTCCCTGTATGCCTTCACCGTTGAACTCCTGGGCGGCGAGAATCCCCGCAATCTGCGTGCTGTTGGCCCAAAAGGGGTAATACCATTTAGGGATGTCATCCGGTGGACTGACGTCAGACCATGATGGTAGCCCAGTCGCGTTATAAGTTGCGTACACGCTGGCAGGATCAATGTCGGGGTGATCCAGATAGAAGCCTTCACCTATTACAGCTATGACCACCCTGTGATTCTTACCGTTGTCCCCAACGACTGCATGTGCTGAATCGAAGTCAATGTCGATGTCGTTGGTACTCTCCAGATACCACTGATGTATGCGGTATGGATCACCAGTGCTGTCCGATGGGCTCCCCTGAGGTGGATTGCTCCGTTCACCTTCAGGGGCAATACTCGCCTGATTTAGCTCAGCAGCGAAGTTCGGGGATATACTGCTGATTCCCGGTTGGCCGTGTAATTCCCGTGACAAGGCAAAGGGATCATCTATGCCGGCCAATGTCCGAGTCTCCTTGGTCATCCGTATCAGCAACCTCGTCGTGCCTTCGTTCTCCGGCAATGTGCGCCACACACCATCGATCTCGAAACCGAAACCGCCAGCCTGTTCGATCACCTGGCAGTGGTAGTCGTTCTCAAGACTGGAAATGACGGTGGGCACTGTCCATGGGTCGCTTGTAGTGAGCACGACCTGTTCGGTGGCATACGCAACCTTAGCAATACTATCATCGTTACTGATGATTACCGGGATTACAAGGTCTACCGCATCGTTGCCTTTCAGCTCGGCAATTGCCTCATCGATCGTATAGCCCTCGTTGAGATGATAAACTTCCGATGCAGTGCCGGTAATCGAGTACGGCGGGATCGTATCGTTGATGCAGTCAGCGACGATAGTGCTCTTGCCCGGCGCCGGGACGATAGTCACCAGTTCACTCGACGGCTGCATCCAAACGCTGATCGGCTCGCTTCCATACAGTACATCGCCCACCAGTGAGTCACCGATCACGACCGGATAGCTGCAATCGACCGCCCAAGCGGCAGGTGCAAGAATGAGAGCGGTCAATGCGATTGCTATTGTTATACCACCAAGGTATCCTCTTCTGTTATGCAATATTCTCGTTTCCATTTCAGAGCCTCCTTTCCAGAGATTCACTTCAATGTGTTACAATCCTCCATACGCATCTGTCTTGATCAGTAGCAGATCAGAGGGGGGCAGGCCATTGGGCCAGAAACTTCCTGCGATCAGATAGCCACCATCCGGAGTCGGAGTCGGTGCCAGACCGAGTTCGGCAGAAACGACCTCACCGTAGCGCCTGTCCCACTCCTTACGCCCTTTGCTGTCAACCTTGACCATGTATAGGTCTGCCTCAGTCCCACGCATGGTCAGCCCGGTAGCTACATAACCACCATCAGGGCAGGACGCGACTGTATAGCCATCCTCGCGGACATCAACATCTCCATAACTGTAGCTGTTTGACCACTCCACGTCTCCTGACTCGCTGATCTTCATCAGCAGCAGGTCGGAAACATCGGAGTAATCCGTCTGGCCAACTGCTATGGCGCCCCCGTCTGGAGAATCCGCCATGGAATAGAGCACGCAATACTGAGCGATTGGTTTGATAGAAACATCTGTGAGATCAGCACTGAGCTTAACGATGCAAGGGTCATTGTACAGCGTCCCGCCGATCAGGTATCCGTCAGACACCACTACCATAGCCCGCCCGCCGAAATCTTCGAGTCCCTCTGTATCATCAAGGAATAGTGAATCAGTGACACGTCCATCTTCATCAATAGAGATGATGAATGTAGCGTTACGTGGCAGTTCTTCGAATTCGTAGTATTCGGTCCAGCCCATGACAACGTAGCCGTCAGTTGTCAGAGAGGGTAGTATTGTCCAGGGGAGCGTATAACCCAAACCCAACCAGCGTGTCGACCAGATCTCATTCCCGGAGAGATCCGTTCGTACGATGTACGCCGCGAGAAAGGATGTGGTTGGATCAAGAAACCCCGATTCGCCAGCTAAGACATACCCATCCGACACTTCGATCATCGAGCGGACTTGATCATCCTGACCTGTCCCATAGGTCTTCTGCCAGACGACTTCTCCGTACGGGTCGACATGCACAAGCCACATGTCACCATAGCCATTGCCATACGATGCGGTGAGTCCGGCTATAAGATAACCCTCGGCAGTATTGAGAACCGCACTAGCCCACTCGTTGCGTGATCCCCCGTACGTTCGTTCCCAGGTGATGATGAGTGTGTCGGGGGTTTTGGCGGAGATGGTGTTTGACACTTCCGACCAGTTGTGCGATTCGTCTGATGTACGAAGTGCGAAGTAGTATTTCGTCATAGGTTCAAGGCCGGTCACTGCGAATGACTCGATATCCCCCGCGATACTCGGTGCATGTGTGTTCGTGCAGCTCGTTCCGAAATCCCATGTCGAGGAGTCGAGTTCTGTCGTCGAATATCTGATGTCGTACTGTGATGCCTGACCTGTCATGCTGTCGTCACCGGGAGCTGTCCAGTTGAGTCGGATACTCCCGCTCGATAAGCTGTCGATTGCGAGGTCTTGTGTCGTGGCTGGCGGCACTCGATCCTGAACAGGATCGATCATCTTGTCGCCCTCGCAGGAGAGGACAAGTGCAGTTACGATTATCAACAGAATGATCGGCAGTGAGAATAGGGGATTGGTTCTCAAACATCTGTAGCTGGACATCATTCCTCCCTTTGATCAGGTCCCGAAAGACCCCGATTCATACGCCAACCCGGTATCGAATCGCTGTCAACACCGGTCATTTCAGTATTCCCCTGGTCATATGCGCACATCAAGCGTGACCGTTGCATTCTTGACTCTACTGAAATTAACCCAGCCTTGTCATAATTGTCAACCATTGAGTTTACCTCACATACCAATCACTCTGCAATTGTTGTCTTGATTCAGGATTACTTGCTCGGCCGGCACCTCCTTTCGTGCTGTTTCACTCAGTTACCGCTGCTCATCCGTCGGGAGAGCGGCCGGGCTCGATACACATAGATTCCCTGTCCCCGTACCGAACCCGGTCTGGTACCCTGCAGTGTTGAGAGGCTTCGTTAGACGTTCACGTATCCAGCCACTAATCAATCCCCCCTCTCTGTCCGCAAGTGGCTGAATAGACACATTGCAAGTGTTGTGCCAGAACTGATCCTGCAATCATCTTTCCATTGCTGCGCTGGCGTTTGTCATTGGTATATCATGAGTTACGCTGCAAGAACAGGTGGGCAGGGGCGGAGTGGTCAGGTCGTTGCGGACTATACTCGAGGCTTTTTCCTACGAATAATTCGTAGTGACTCGTAGTGACGTTTCTATCGTGTTGAAATATAACGGCTTTCGAGACCGATGAGACTACGAGTCTACTACGAAGTTACGAATCGAAGAAATATTGGTCGGCGGGATTATGAAATTCGATGTTTTCTCATATGATAGCGGAATGTAGATTCATGTATGCCAAGCTCTCTGGCAGCTTTTGACTGATTGCTATCATTACGGCGCAGCACCTCAAGCAAATGCTCCCGTTCGATGGAGACTTTGTCGATGCTCTCATCAGTCTTTCCGATGGCACTCGGCACTTTCAACAGATCATCGATGTTGTTTCCCGGCGCCAGCGCTATCATGCGATTGATCTCGAACTTCAGCTCACGGATATTCCCCGGCCAGTCGCGATTGTTGAATCGTTCAATGAGGCGATCAAGTGTGCCGCTGTCGGTCGCTGCACTCTCGAAGCCGGTTCCCTGAAGAAAGAACTCGACAAGCAGTCTGATATCGTCGAGTCTGTCACGGAGCGGGGGGAGGTGGAGGGGCATTTCCTGCAGGCGATAATAGAGATCGCTGCGAAAATGACCCGAGTCCATCATCTGTTTCAAGTCAAGGTTTGTAGCAGCGATAAACCGCGTATTGACCTTAATATCAGAAGTTGTTCCGAGTCGCCTAACGCTCTTCGTATCGAGTACTCTTAGAATCTTAGTTTGAACGCTGAGAGGAGCATCGCCGATCTCATCGAAATAGAACGTCCCTTCTTCAGCCGATTCGATCAGACCCGCTTTATCATGAGTCGCGCCGGTGTATGTCCCCTTGCGGTATCCGAAAAGCTCCGATTCCAGCAGTTCAGACGGTATTGCGGCAGTGTTTACAATCCGGAACGGTTTGTTGGCGCGGGTCGATGATCTGTGGATATATTCGGCAAGAAGATCCTTGCCGGTTCCGGTTTCGCCGGTGATGAGCACTGTGTGAGATGTATTCTTGATTCTCTCAACTGCGGCAAGTATCTCTTTCATCTGTCGGTTGCCGGTGATAATTGCGGGCGCAGCCAAATCATCTTTTCGTGAAGCAGCGGATACGTTGGCAGCTCTTCGCAACTCAGCAAAAGCGATTTTGACCTGTTCGACACGTTTCGGGACATCCATCTCGATGAAGAGCATCCGCGACATTTCGAGGTGGCGCATGCGTTCATCGAAGCCGTATGACTCCGACTTGCCGGCGGTGAGATACGACAGAGCTAACTCATAGCGCGCACCTATCTCACGCAACAGATCAATCGATCTCTTGAAATCGTCGCAGGCCGATTCGGCCTCTTGTTTATGTGTATGTATCTGACCATAAGCTCGATAGAGCGCGCCGAGTTCGATGCGTTCGTTGATCCTGGTGATAGCTGCTTCGGCTTTGACGGCGGTCTCTTCCGCGATGGCGAACTTCTCTTCGGCAATGTAGACATCAGTCAGCATCCGCAGTGTCTGCGCAACCGCCGACGCCGTCGGTTCCGGCATGTCGAGGACTTTATGGTAGTACTCGCGCGCTTTGGCGTAGTTGCCACGAGTGTAAGCAAGCAACCCACTGTATTCTCTGTAGTAGATTGCTTCCTGCATTAGGTCAGTATCATGTATCAGATGGAAAGCGTTTTCCAGTGTTTCTGCGGCACAATCAACGTCCAATGTTAAACAGGAAATGTGGGCGCGAGTAAGGAAGGCATGACACTGGAAGAGGCGATCATCGGTCACTCTTGCATCATCCGCACAGGAGATCCCTGAAGCTTCGGCGAATCTCCCTTGAATTGTGTAAATCCGTCTAAGATTGAGGCGATACGCCATACTGTCATGGTCATCGTCCGACCTTTGACTCAACTGGACACATCTCTTCAGGAAGTCCGCTGCCTTCTCGTACTTGCCTTCCAAATATGCGATGTTTGCGAGCCTGTTTAGTGGTTTCAGCATACCGTTAACATCGTCTAGTCGCTTGAAGTATACATAAGATTCGTTGAACTCCTCCTCTGCGCTTTCCAAAGACCCTAGGGCTTGTAATACTTGCCCTCTGACAAACTTGGCGCGTGCGAATTGCTCATTAATCTCTGTGTTTGATAGTATCTTCAGAGATCGAAGAATGGTCTCCTCCGACGCAGAGAACTTGCACAGTCTGAAGAGGGACTCAGCCTTGTAAAGCAATAAGATGCCTTGCTCAACCACTGGGAAGTCGCGACTGGAGTCACCGTCTAGTAGGACAGATTCTATCATGTTCACGACACTATCGAACTTCTCCTGACGAATTAGCTCGTCAAGTTTGTTAAAAAGAGCCCTTGCGGTTGTCGTAAGAATCATCAAGCTACCTTACTTCTTGGGATCAGTCCAGCCATTATCATCCCCCTCCGGCCGTCTATCACTTATCCTCTTGCCGGGGGGAGTATCGGAAAGGCTTGGCCCCTCTATTTCGATCACAATTATGCCGGTCA
>JAHJOQ010000125.1 GCA_018820315.1 Candidatus Zixiibacteriota bacterium
AGTCAAATTTAGCCTCAATCGAATCCTGCGCTACGACGGAATCGCCATACTCAAATGTGAATGCCGTGGGGTTGACCAGATCCTTAAAAACCGTGATGTGGTTTGAACTGGTATCAAAAACTACACCGAACTGTCTCTGCTGTGATATCGCATATGACCGCGCCAGCCTCAGTGAAGTCATAACATCCGTTCCTGTACCGTGCCAACGTAGTTTCTGCATCGACTTCACAAAGTCGGGCACAGCCATCGCAGCAATCAGCCCAATAATGACGGTCACTATGAGTAACTCCATCATCGTAAATCCGTTCTGCTTTTTCAATCGCATCTGATACCGCCTTGTGCTAGTTGAGCCATCATCACCGCATGTTTCAGCAAGACCTGTGCCTCATGATGCGGTTTCTGTATATGCATTTTAATCGACTGTAGGACATAGGCTTCTGGCCGCATGAAACGACGGCAAGCGCATTTTGCCGCCTTTCAGAGCTCAGTTTTCTGGATATGCTTCAACAGGCTGTGGGATTATTCCCACATTAAGTCTGAACAATTGTTTCCGATTGACAATTATAGACTATCGGGTATCTTAATGGAAGTTCCGACCGATAACTTCAGGACGAAAGGCAAAACAATGCAGACCAATAGATTGACCTTGCCGATAGTGATCGCTGTTCTACTGCTTGGGACCGGTCTTGCGTGGGGCAACGAAATCCCAATTCAGTCACCCGATGATTTCGTGAAACCGAAACCTGCACAGGTAATTTCCAGCAGGACCATTGACTACCTGAGTTCCCATGCCGTCGATGGCACAGTTAAGATATGGGTCTTCTTCTCTGATCGCGGCATCACATCGAAGTCAGAACTCAGTCAGGCTGCGAGTACGCTGTCGAATCGTATCACCGATGAAGCATTAGGTCGCCGAAAGAAAGTCGGCAAGGACAAATTCACGATCATCGACGTACCAGTGAAGTCTTCTTATGTGGAAGCTGTCGTCAATCTGGGCGCCAAGCTCAGGCACACCTCTCGCTATCTCAATGCAGCGAGCTTCGAGGTACCCGTTGAGCTACTCGACGAAATTTCCGAACTCCCCTTCGTCATAGAGATCCGTCCGATGATTGCGGCAAGGAAAACCTACCCACAAGAATCGGATGCACCTAAAGACGGCTCATCCAATAGCCTTGAATCGCCCATTCTCAATTACGGCGCTTCCTTCGATCAGTTAAATCAGATTAATGTTATTCCGGCGCACACCGCTGGATATGCAGGCCAGGGTGTTATCGTCGCAATGTTCGACACAGGATTCCGCACGACGCATCACGTCTTCCAAGATATCATGTTCACCGGCAGATTGATAGCGGAACATGATTTCGTGTTTGATGACGGCAATGTCGACAATGAACCTGAGGACTGGTCGAATGCCTGGGATCACGGAACGCTTACCTGGTCGACGCTTGGGGGAGCTTGGGACGGCAATCACTACGGTCCGGCGTACGGCGCCAGATTCATCCTTGCGAAAACCGAAGATATTAGATCCGAGACTCCTGTGGAGGAGGACAACTGGGTCGCGGCAGTCGAATGGTCCGATTCCATCGGCGCAGATGTTATCTCGTCTTCACTGAGCTACTCGGATTGGTACGATCCGTCCGACTATGATGGCAACACTGCCACATCAACAGTTGCCGCAGACTTGGCGGCTGAATACGGTATCGTCGTCTGCAATTCTGCCGGCAATGCCGGCCCCTATCCGTCGACGATCGGAGCGCCGGCTGACGCCGACAGCATCCTGACAGTAGGCGCGGTCTTTTCGACAGGAGGGATAATTGGTTTCTCGTCGAGGGGTCCGACTGCCGACGGCAGGATAAAGCCAGAGGTTTGTGCAAGAGGCTCAGGGACTGCTTGTGCCAGCGCATCAAGTGATGAAGCACTGACGACCGCCAGCGGTACTTCGTTATCATGTCCACTCATCGGGGGAGTTGCTGCACTCGTCATTCAGGCTCATCCAGACTGGACCGCAATGCAGGTTCGCGAAGCAATCATGATGACTGCTGACAATGCCACAACGCCCAACAATGATTATGGATGGGGCATAGCAAACTGCTGGGCAGCGATCAATTACTCCTTTGGCCCACCGGCATATGTCGCTGGCGATGCGGACGGTTCGGGTGATGTTGACATCGATGACGTCGTATACATAATCGCATTCGTCTTCACCGGTGGCCCGTCGCCGGTGCCGGTGGAAGCTTCCGGTGATGCGGACGGAAGCGGCGAGGTCGACATCGATGACGTTATCTATTTGATTGCGTATATCTTCACGGGTGGCCCGCCACCGGTAGTATAGCATCCATGCGAATATAGAGTGATTTCGATTTGAGCCATCGGTTGAAAACAACCGGTGGCTCTTCTCTTTAGGGCTAGTTGCAGAAGTCCATATATGGCCAATCGACGTCATTTCTGAGAGCGAAGCACGGTAATCTCCACGTCTCGCAATGGTCTTGATTGACAGAGAGATCGCCACGTCGCTTCGCTCCTCGCGATGACGACGTTCCGCGGTCCGTGACTTTTTCAACAGGCCCTTTCAACGGAATGACATTTTCACTTCGGGTGGATCCTTCGAAGCTCAGGAGTCCTGAGTTTCGAAGACATACGTGCGAACGCAAGGCATGTCACACCGTTGAAAAACGGTGCCCAGTACTGAGATTGCACGCCCATTAAATGCGCCTTTAGGAATCCCCTACTGATGAAACGGCCTTGCGGTTGGCGTACGTCTCGTGCTGTGGTTGGTGTACGTCCCGTGGGCCAACGCACACAACCTACAATCTTCCTTGCCAGGATCGCCCGCCGAGTGTATATTCAATCCATTGACACGATAGTCCGTTCTGCTCGACAGAACGAGAATTGATAGGCAAGGGCGGTGCTCTGGAAGAAAGGCGCGGTTTGGATCCAAGGAGGTCATAGAAATGAGAGACCTTAGGAAGGAAATATTAGGTTTTGTTTTGACTGTCATCAGCCACGAGCCGCGAAGATACTTCGTGTTGGCTGAAGAAGTGAATAGCGATCCATTGGAAATGGTTCGGTGGGTATACAGTTTCAACCACGGTCATGATCCAAACATTATAGCGAAGGTCACGAGTCGTTTGATTGATGCCCGCTTCCACGAACGCGAGAATCAGATGCACTATGAGACTATTAGGTTTGCGCTCCGCAAGATTCGTGAATATCCGGAAGTTACAGAGTTCTTATTCACTTCCAATGATATGGAATCAACCAACGAAGTGTCTGTCATCAAGGGGCTTGATCTCAGATACCAGATTCTACGGTTCTTCTATGACGTCTATGCCGGAGGGTTGCCCCAACAAGGTATCTCTGTCTACGACTTGTGCTATAATTTTCCAAACGACATGCAGGATATGCAAGGCTGGGTGACTGACCTCGATCAGGCCGGTTTTCTCATTCGGACAAGGACGGATCAGAAATATGTAACCACTGACAACAGGACGACATCTTCTCAGGCTCACAAGATAAATCCACAAAGACTTGCCGACATCCAGGCTGAGCTCAGGAAATGGCAGTCTGAGCAAGGAATGACAATTGAGACGCGGAGGCTAGACATGGAACAACAATATGATGTAGCTCTATCATATGCAAGTGAGAACGGGAAATATGTGCGGAGTGTAGCCGATTCACTCAAAGCCCATAGCGTATCAGTATTCTATGATGAGTATGAGAAGATTCCAT
>JAHJOQ010000126.1 GCA_018820315.1 Candidatus Zixiibacteriota bacterium
CGCTCAATATAATCGGCTTCCCGTATGGCAAGATGCCGACTGAGATCATGTACCAGATTCTGCTCGGAGGACATCAGAAAGTCACGGAAGCAGGAGCTGTCATCGCAGGCGGGCATTCGATCAAAGATGCTGAGTTGAAATATGGTTTGGCTGTGACTGGTCTGGTCAAGATCGATGAAATAAAGACGAACGCCGGCGCCAGGATCGGCGACGGGGTCATTCTGACCAAGCCACTCGGAACCGGGATCATTTCGACGGCAATGAAGAACAATATTGCCGACAAAGAGCTGATTGATCTCGTTGTCAGGCAGATGGCAGCACTGAACAAGCATGCGGCCGATGTCGCCCGGAAGTATAGATGCTCAGCCGTCACCGATGTCACCGGTTATGGACTCGTCGGGCATGCGCTCGAGATGGCGGAGGCGTCGAATGTCTCGATTCGGCTGACCACCGCGGAAGTGCCGATAATCAGGGGTGCAATCGACCTTGCAGAGAAGGGACAGTTGACAGGCGGCGGGAAAGACAACATCAAATTCTGTGAATCAA
The DNA here is from genome assembly GCA_018820315.1 of Candidatus Zixiibacteriota bacterium. Lineage (NCBI taxonomy): Bacteria > Pseudomonadati > Candidatus Zixiibacteriota > Candidatus Zixiibacteriota bacterium. Next base: position 547 of record JAHJOQ010000126.1, read on the forward strand.
AAGTGTCCTATGCAAGAAAAGTCAGAGATTCGATGATTCACGTGCTGCATGATCCTCAGACATCGGGCGGGCTGCTCATCGCTGTGCATCCGGATGATGCTCCCAGCCTGTCGCGAGATTTGCTTGGCTGCGATACAGCCTCCACGATCATCGGCGAGATCGCGCCCGGTCCGGCCGGCATTGTCTTCGAGTAATCCGATCTATATGTCTACCGACTGGCCTATACCCTTCTCAAGCGCCTTATCATAGACGAGCTTTGCCGCGGCGACATCCTGGATCGCGAGACCGTTCGATTTGAACAACGTGATCTCACTGTCGTTCGATCGCGCGGGCTTCTTGCCGGTCACTATCTCGCCAAGCTCCGCAACCATGTGCGACTTATCAACCGCTCCCTCCTGAATCGGGATCATGATATCTCCCGCCTCTTTCAGGCAGGCTTCAAATGAATCGGCGATGAACTTCGAACGCTTGACAATCACCGTGTCGAGTTCGCGCGCATTGGGAGTGTGACTTCCGATGCCGTTGATGTGTGCGCCATCGCGGACTTTGCTCCCATCGAAAATCGGCGTTGCCGACGATGTCGCAGCGCAGATGATATCCGATTCCGCAAGAACCTGATCGGATGACTTGGCTATGACGACATCAATATTGAGTTTGCTGCCCATCTCGTTTGCGAAATTCTTCACGGCATCGTTTGAAATATCAAACACCAGCGCTTTCGAGAGTTCACGTGCTTCAGCCACAGCCCAGAGCTGCATCTTGGCCTGCACACCGGCACCGAAAATTCCGGCCACCTGACCTTTGTCTTTTCGTGCGAGATATTTCGTGGCGACGCCGCTCGCCGCACCGGTCCTGACGGCTGTCAGATATCCACCATCCATAATGCAGATAACATCGCCGGTGGCGGGGTCCTGCACGAGCACCTTGCCGATCACCGTCGGCATTTTGTGTTTGGATGGGTTGTTCTTGTATACGGTGACGACTTTGCACGCGAGCGCGCCGAGTTCTTTGAGATATGCGGGCATATAGAGTGAAAGCCCGTCGGGCGGAGTGATGCTTGTGCGCAGAGGCAGCACGGCTGTGCCGTTAGCAAGCTCGGCGAACGCCTTCTCGACAACTATCATGCAGTCAGACATTTCGAGCACCTGCATAACGTCATTCTTAGTCAACAAGAGCGGCATTGAATCCTCCCTGATATGTGTACGTTTGATTCAGTATTAGTATGATGAAGGCGATTTGGCAAGCGATATGTTGTTTCAGACTCACGCAAAATCCGCTTGCATAATCGGGGAGTATCGGCTATTTTCCAGTTGAGACATTGACTTGCCTCATCAGATCTAGTATGACATCTCTTGCTTGACAGACCAGGACGAAAACGAAGATAAGGGAATGGCGAATGCCGGCCTTAGCACAAATGTGTCACTGTCCACCCAATTGAACGGCGATGGGGAAGACACGAGCCTTGCTATGCTTCAGCCGTAGAAGGAGGATTAGCTATGAGAGCTGGAATAATCTTCACCGGAACCGGTCCAATCCTGATTTTGACAACCTATGAATCATTCATCGATTCCGGGTTTGCGAGCAAACTTGCTGCGAAAGGCATCAACAAGTTTATAGCTTACGAACTATCTATCGATCTCGTAAGGGAGAAATACGGCGCGCATTACGCGGCTGTGATGAACGATGTCAAGCAGACCTCAGATTTGCGCGTACTCGACTACAACGGGCACAACGTATTCCACAATTTCTCCTTCTCGCAGATGGGCGAGCCGATTTACTATGGCTTGTAGCAAGGGCAGGCAGGTTTCCCCGAAACCTGCCACCTCAAACTGGATACCGATTTGCATCGGTATGACACCGCCTGCGGCGGTGTAAAGGTTCTCGACGCGGGCACACCCGCGTCATTCCGGTGAAGACCGGAATCCAGTATCATAGGCAGCGATCCGAAGTCACTCGAAGCGTGCCGAAGCGATCCTGCCTATTTCTTCGTTACGGCTTCCGTGGACAATTGTCAGGATCTCCTCACCGGCATGAGGACTGTCCTTCGCGATGCTCGGCAGGCGGGAATCCAGACCAACCGGCGACTCATAAACGATCCTTATCCACAGGTCTTCGTTTGGAAGTTGATCGCTTGGTCCGAAGCCTGTAAGGTTGCCATTTGAATGGAACGAATGCCGTTCCCCACCTTTCCGGTGTCTCGCTCCTTGGATCACGTGTGATTTCCAGAGTACGATGAAATACATCCACCGATCGGTTCACCATGTCGACGACCACAATCACCTGTACATCCTCTGGGTAAACTCGATCTGCGGGATCAGCTTCCCTTCTGCGCCAAATCGCTCCCTCCATGGCAGCTTTCGGTGATCCAGCAAACTCGGTTACAGTAAAATGAGACATCTTCCGTGGCGGCATTTCCTGAATGTAATGCACTGTAGCCCGGTATTTTCTTTTTTCGTCTGTCTTATTCCCCATTACTCACTCCGTCTGTCTCGTACCCATCATTTCCATTCGCATTGCCTAATGCCGCTTTGCCTGTGATGCTATATCATCTATATATGAAACTCGACGATGTCTTTGTCGGTGAGGACGTATTTCGAGGTGACTCGCTGGCCGTCGAATTTCCCCTCACCCCAGACTTTGGCAAATTGAAGCTTGTGCGCAAAATCTTTGTGCAACGCAAATGCGGCATCCTCGACAGTTGAATTAATGGGGAGGACTATTGGATCCTTGAAATCGGTATCGTGCCCCGGTGTTTTGGTATAGACCCGCATTATCTGAAGAATATCGAAGATATGAGCCTGTAGTTTTGCGATGTTCGTTTCATCGACGCATGATATCGGGATGATGTCGAACCGCTCGCCATATAACTCTCCGAGAACTACGAGATTCTCTTTTGCCACGGATACATCGAACTTATTCCCCGCGATAACCGCACGTTTACAGAACTGCGATCCGATATACTCCTCCGGAATCACTTTCTTCGTGAGATGCATCTTAAGCTCATCGAGCTTCGCTATAACGGCGTCTATCCCCTCGAGCATGTCATCCGCCGCAAGATCAGCCATCAGAAGGAGCACGTCGGAATTGCGAATGATATTCGTCATCCAGTTTTCATAGTAATCAGAAGCAATCGGCGGAAGATCGACCAACTCGAATTGCACCGTCTCGAATAGCATCATTCCGGGTTGTGCCTTGCGGGTAGTGTATGGATAATCTGCGACTTCGGGCTCGGCACCGGTCGTGATGTGCAGTAGTGTTGATTTCCCGCAATTCGGCGGTCCCAGCAGGAGTATCTGCGCAGCGCCATGCTTTTCTACATAATCGACTGCCGCCTGTCTTGATGCACCTGAAGTCTTTTTCGGCCCCTCTATCTTGACTTTGAGCTTAGACATTCTCGTTTTGATATCTGCGCGCATTTTCTCTGTCCCCTTGTGCTTGGGGATGACGCGTAGCATCTCTTCGAGACAGGCGAGCCTTTCGTCGTCGGTGTCGGCTTTCTTGAAGCGATCTTCCGCTTCTTTATACTGCGGAGTGAGATTTGCTGGCATAGTAGAATAATAATCACAACAGCTTGATTGTCAAGAAGATCACTCATAATAGAATAGGTGACACATTTTGTCGCCATACATGTCTGTTTGCCGCGAATTCCGAAATCGCCTTGACAGGCATGTGCTGCCCTCGTACCTTCATAACGGAGTTATATGATGAATAGCGGCAGTGCAGAGACAGGAAATGATATCTACGTCACGAGTGTCGTGATGGCGTTGCGGGAAACCGGCGGCGTCGGAGCGAAAACATTTCAGTCGCTCCTATGGGTGTTTGGATCCCCGGAGAACGTTTATGATGCCACGATTGACGATCTGATTGAAATCCCACAAATATCCCAAGAACGGGCGATTAAGATTCTCGAATCAAGAGTCAATATCCCGGTGATGTCTGAGCGGATTGAGCGCCTGCAAGAGGAGGGGACGAGTGTCGTCACATTTCTCGACGATGGCTATCCGGTCAAACTCCGCGGTCTTGACGACCCCCCACCGATTCTCTACTATCGCGGGATTCTTCCGGATGACGACAGTTCCTCGATTTGTGTCATAGGAACAACTGAAGCGACCGCCGAGGGGATTCAGGCTGCGGTCGATATCAGTGCAATACTCACGACGAAAGGCTGTAGGATCATATCGGGACTGGCAAAGGGCATAGATACGGCTGCTCACATAGGAGCTTTGAAGAACGAAGGCATAACTCACGCCGTACTCGGAACAGGGTTTCACAATATCTATCCGGAAGAGAATCTCACTTTGTCAAAGCAAATTGCCGAAAGGGGTTCTCTGATAAGCGAATACAAGCCCGATACTTTCGTGAGCAGGGGAAGGCTACTTTCCCGCAATCGTATCGTTGTCGGTCTTTCCGACTTCGCAATCGTAGTAGAGCTTTCCCCCGATTCGTCGGGCGTGCAATCAGCCGCCGAAGCGTGTGATCGGCAGGGAAAACTCCTCTTCTATCTCCTGAAGGGAGATGAGAAGAAACGAGGGATCAAGATTCCGGCCAATGCCGTTGCATTCGAGACCCTCGAAGAAATCGAAACCATTCTTGAAAGCAGCATTGGGAGTTGAAATGCAGGACATGAATGAAGACCACGAACGCATAACCGCACTCAAGACACTCGTTGATGCAACTGCCAACGAGATCACCAGCGGCGGGCTTAACATAGATACCGCTAACAGAATTGTCGCAGAGACCCGTATCAAAGCCGCAGAGCTCATCCCGGACGACATGGACAAGTACGACATGATCTACACGTCGCGATTCGAGCGGCTGATCGAGCAATACATCACCTCCGTCCAACCGGAGGAGTGATCGCGCAAGGGAGTAATTGTCCGACTCATACAAAACGACGGCCAAACGGAGCCGCATGGAAATCAAGATCAAGCGTTCGCGCTTCATAGGGACGATTGATTATACGCCCACCCTTGAAAATGCAAGCGGGTTCGTATCCGAAATTTCGAAGGAATTTCATGATGCTACGCATAATTGCTATGCGTACAAAGTCGGGTTTGGCCACGAACCCGTATTTAGAAGTTCGGATAACGGCGAACCGTCAGGCACCGCAGGCCGACCGATCCTCGATGCACTTGACAAGTATGATCTGATCGATACGACTATAGTCGTCACCCGATATTATGGCGGAATCAAGCTCGGCACGGGCGGGTTGAGTCGCGCCTATCGTGATGCTGCACTGGCTGTGATCGAATGCGCCGGCATCATGTCCAGGTACATCACGAAACGGCTGAAGTTTGTCTTCGAACATCA
>JAHJOQ010000127.1 GCA_018820315.1 Candidatus Zixiibacteriota bacterium
ATTCACAATCCCGAGGACGTTGGTGCCATGAGCCCAATCAATTCTCTCCTTCGGAGAATCACCAAGGCCGGGACTCGGATCAGAGTCAGGCCCCAGCGAATCGAGGTTGTCTCCCGCAGCATCGTACCAGTGGTAGAGAAGCGTGCTGTCGAAGTCCTCATGGCTCAGATCGAATCCGGCATCGATGATCGCAACGGTAACAGTCTCTCGTTCATCCCAATTGAAGTCTATTGCCTGTTCGAAATGAATATCTGCTCCCGGAAAGATGTTGTTCTTCAGATGCCACTGGTACTGATAGTGGAGATCATTCGGGACATGATCCTGAACCGCTATATTGTAGAAGTTTGGTACTGAGTACTCGACAAGTTCAGACTCATAGAACGTGTTCGATATCTCCAGAAGATCCTCCGCCGATTCAGCGGTCATCCGAAGCATGTATCTCCGATCGTCGACACTGTCTATCTCTCGTATCTCTACATTGTACATCAGAACGAACCCTTCGAACTCTGCAATAGACGCTTCATCGACCACTCTGACTGTGAATTCATCGGTCAGATACACAGGTGTGCTGTCCGGTGTTCCGAGAACCGGGTTCGCTATCTTGACTGCCACATGGTTCCGAAGGTTGATTAGAGCAGAGTCTATAGTCCAGCTATCCAGAATGCCGTATGACCATGTGGAGCCATTGACATTGATCGGTTCGAATGTCGTATCTATGCAGGGCGCATCGACAGTCCTGAGCACTCCCTCACCATCAGGGTTGAGCACTACTGTGACAAGACTGTCACTTATCGGAACGTTGATCTCTTGGCCGAGTGAGTAGTAGTGGTATTCCGCACCCACAGCCGATCCTGCTGAGAGAGCGAGGATCAATGCAAATATCAACAATCCTATTGTTCTGTAAGACATAATATTCCCCTTTCAAGAATTCAGTTCTTTCTTCGAGTCTCAGACTGACTTCCTCTTGAAGACCTGAGTCTCGACCATATTCACATGTCACATCACGGACAGAATCAAGCATTACAAATCGCCGTACGCATCGACTTTGAGGAGGTAGTAATCGCCGGAACTGGCAGGATTGAGGGTCCGCGCCCCGATGATATACCCGCCGTCTGGAGTCGCTGCAATTGACATGGCGCCATCAATGTTGTCACTTCCATATGTCTTTTCCCAGATCAGGTTGCCAGTGCCATCAACTTTGATCAAGTAGACATCGCTATACTCCGCTTCAGGCGGTTTGGTCGCACCAGCCAATATGTATCCGCCATCCGGAGTGGCCACGACGGAATATGCAAGGTCACTCTCCATGCCGCCATACGTCATTTCCCAAATCGTGCTCCCTGATTCGTCTACCTTAGTCACGTAGACGTCCGCCACACTTCGCGTATATCCTCCCACAACATACCCCCCACCCGGAGCTGCAATCACACACCTCGAATCGAATGCGTTCAGTTCTGCTCCCAAGATGTTTTCCCAGACTATTTCTCCTAGATCATCCACTTTCAGCAGCTGAACATAGGGGCCAGAACCTACTATGACAAAACCACCATCAGGAGCTGCAATCGTAGAAAATGGTCCAACATCTACGTCATGGAACTTCTGCCACATCACATCTCCCGCTTCGTCGATTCGCAGTAGCCAGAAGTAACCGGGAGGTGCATCGCCGCTCCAGAAGTCAGCCGTCGCACCAGCAGCTAAGTAGCCTCCACTCGGAGCGACGCAGATTGAGTAGGTAGAATTGTCATGATATCCTTCGAATCCTTTGTACGACCGTCCCCAAACAACTTGGCCTTCTGCATCGAACTTGACGATCAATGCATCCAGCAAGAAGTCAGCATTGAATCCTGTTTCGCCCACCGTGATGTAACCGCCATCCGGCGTAATCGCCACATCCCACGCATCGTCAGCCTTGCCGCCGCCGTAGACCGTCTGCCAGACTATCTCGCCGTACTCGTCAACCTTCACCAGATAAACATCACTGTATCCGGAACCATACGAACTGGTTTGGCCAGCCATCACATACCCGCCATCAGGCGCTACGACTACTTCCTCCAGCAGCTCCTGATATGGTCCGCCATACGTTCGTTCCCAAGTGATGATGAGCGTGTCGGGGGTTTTGGCGGAGATGGTGTTCGATACTTCCGACCAGTTGTGCGATTCATCTGATGTTCGAAGTGCGAAATAGTACTTCGTCATCGGTTCGAGGCCGGTGACTGCGAACGACTCGACAGTGCCAGCAATTGCCGGTGTGTGTGGATTGGTGCAGCTTGTCGCTGAACTCCAATTCGATGAATCGAGCTCTGATGTCGAATATCTGATGTCATACTGCGCCGCTTGTCCTGTGATGCTGTCATCGCCGGGGGCGGTCCAGTTGAGCCGAATACTTCCGCTTGATAAGCTGTCGATTGCGAGATCGGTCGTTGTGGCTGGCGGCTCTCGATCCTGAACAGGATCGATCATCCTGTCGCCCTCGCAGGAGAGCAAGAGCGCAATTACAAATATCAACAGAATGATCGGCAGTGAGATTAGGGGATTGGTTCTCAAATACTTGTGGCTGGACATCATTCCTCCCTTTAGTCAGGTCTCGAAAGACCCCGATTCATACCCCAATCCGGCGCTGAATCGCTTCCAACACCGGTCATTGCAGCATTCCCCCTGGTCATATGCGCCCATCGAGCGCGTCCGTTGCATTCTTGACTCTACTGAAATTAACCCAACCCTTTCGTTCTTGTCAACCATTGAGTTCACCTCACACGACGATCATTCTGCGATTGTTGTCTTGATTCAGGATTACTTGCTCAGCAGGCACCTCCTTTCGTGCTGTCTCATTCATGTCACCGCTGCGCGCCACTCGGGAGAGCGGCCGGGCCCGACATTGTCTCAAACAGTTTCTATCCCCGATGTAAGACCCGGCCTGATGCAGAGCAGTGTCGAGAGCAATGTTTAGACGCTCGTACGTTCAGCCACGTTTCAACTTCCCTCTCTCTCTCCGCATGTGACTCACAGAAACACATTGCAAGTGTCGTGCCGGATGGTGCATCACGTGAAATGTTTGGCTTGCCAGAAAGCACAACTCAGTGATGATTAGGTGGTTAAGGAAACGAGCAGGTGGATCGCGACAGTCACAAGTGATGTGTCGAACTAAGCTGTGACCATTGAATAGTTACGAGTTTTCTTACGAGGTGTTACGAGTCGACATTCTATGCCCTTGTGACACAAGCGATTGAAGATCCGCAACTGTCGCGAATCTTCTGCGAGTTGTCTGCGAGTTGGTGACTGCACCGCCAGAATTCCTCCTAGCGATGCTGGCAGAAGGTGTACTCCTGCAAGAGATAGTGCAGGAGCATACCCGCTGTGCACGCTTAGACAGCAACCTTACAAATGCAAGAACATTCTTTTCTTTGCTAAGAATGAATCATGCAGTCGCTGTCACTTCTGGAGCATATGATAGATGACAATCGCAACGATTGCGGCCGCCAGCGCTATAGCAGTTGTGGCCCAAAGAGGCAATACTCTTGGTCGCTTCAAAGCACTCTCCTTCATAACAGCTGTTCAAGTGCACAGCCGATGGTTGTTCCCAGCATGCCCGCTCCACATCCGATACCGAAGCAGGCAGGCCACGCCAAAGCTGAAAAAATACACGCTACCGCTGCAGAATAACAAGTAGCATTATACCCAATAGCTAGACACTTCAGGTACTGGTTCCAGTCCCAAACATCTGGATCACGCGGATCGGGCGGATCTGTAAGAGGCGCAAGGGATGGCTTCTGATCGTAGAACGCCCATGTGCTTGGTCGAAATGACTCGGTCCACATCATCCGACCGTAAGATCCGTCCGGAAGCTGCTCCAGGCCGACCTGGTACTCCAAACCCTCATCGTCACCCCAATAGAGAGAAGGGTAGTTACCGTAGAATACCTTTTCGAGTTGAGCATGCCACCTCTGGCCATTATAATTCGTATACTTTATCAGAGCGAGCGATTCTTCAGAAGAATCTGCAGTCGGCTGCTCAAACGCAAGCATCGTTATCTCAACTGAGATCGTATCACCAACCTCCCAGGGATTGTCTCCAATCATCTCTTCGGTGACCTCAGCAGAGGTGGCGATGTATTTGCATCTCTTGTGTGCTATGCTGAATCCTTGATTTGCCAAGTAGATCTCCGTGATCACGATCTGATCCAAATTAAGAGCGGACATAATATGAGCCTGCCCAACTTGACTTCCGTACATGTAAAGCGTACCTGTATACACGATACCGGTAGATGGATCTTCCGATGAGAATGGCCAAATGACCCCCTCATGCATCGCTGATCCGCTCAAAGGTTCCCCTTCTGTCAACTCCGCAGACGCATTCGTCGTAACGTCCTTCTCAGTGCAGCCGATGAAGACTGTCGGCAACATGTACACCCCTATTAGCACCAAATGAAGAATCTTGTTAAACATAACCTACCACCCTTTCCGTCGGTCTCCAACAACAATCTCGTCTTTACCTTTCTTTCTGTTTGTTCATCGCTCTCTGTACCACCTCCTTCGGGAGAGAGGCCGGGCTCTATGCGCTTGCATTCCCTGTCCCCCGTACAGAACCCGGCCTGGTACTCTGCAGTGTCGAGAGGTTTCCTTAGACGTTCACGTATCCAGCCACTAGTCTTTCTTCCCCCTCGCTGTCCGTGAGTGGCTGAATAATCATATGGCAAAGGATGTGCCAAAAGGAAACGACTGCGTGATATCCTGTTCGGTCCGAGGTGCAACTCAGTGACTAGCAGTATGATAGGTGGTGGTGGGTGTTGATCGCGATAGTGACTAGTGATGGGTCGAGAGAAGCTACGACCATTGAATAGTTACGAGTTTTCTACGAGGTGTTGCGAGTCGACTTTCTATGCCCTTGTTACACAAGCAATTGATGATTCGCAACTCTTGCGAATGTTCTGCGAGTTGTCTGCGAGTTTGCGAATTGAATGGAGGAGGACGGAAGATCAGATATCGAGCTTCTTCATTTGATAACGGAGGGTCGATTCAGGAATGCCGAGTTCGCGCGCTGTTTTAGACTGATTGCCGTCGTTGTGGCGCAGCGCGTCCATCAGTTGCTCCCGTTCCACAGAGAATTCGTCGATGCGCACATCGGTCTTGCCTGTGGCACTCAGCACTTTCAGCAAATCATCAATGCTGTCTCCCGGAGCAAGAGCCATCATGCGATTGATCTCGAATTTCAGCTCACGGATATTCCCCGGCCAGTCGCGATTCTTGAGGCGTTCAAGCAAAAGTTCGAAGTTGCGATTGTCAGTCGATGCACTGTCGAAGCCGGTTCCCTGAAGGAAGAACTCGATAAGCAGCCTGATATCGTCGTGGCGGTCACGGAGCGGGGGAAGGTGGATTGGCATCTCCTGCAAGCGAAAATAGAGATCACTGCGGAAATGACCCAATTCCATCATCTGCTTCAGGTCAAGGTTGGTCGCTGCGATAAACCGCACATCGACCTTGATGTCGGAAGTCGTTCCGAGCCTCCGAACACTCTTAGTATCGAGTGCTCTCAGTAGCTTCGTTTGCGCATCAGGTGGCGCATCGCCGATCTCATCGAAATAGAAAGTGCCTCCCTCAGCCGATTCGATCAGCCCGACTTTGTCATACGCCGCGCCCGTGTATGTCCCTTTGCGGTAACCGAAAAGCTCCGATTCCAGCAGTTCGGAGGGAAGTGCGGCAGTGTTCACAATCCGGAACGGTTTGTCGGCGCGATTCGACGATCTGTGGATGTACTCAGCCAGAAGATCTTTACCGGTGCCGGTTTCGCCGGTGATTAGCACCGTGTGCGTAGTGTCCTTGATTCTCTCGACTGTCGCGAGTATCTCTTTCATCCGCCGATTGGCGGTGATAATAGTCGGCGCAACCTGCCCGCTTCTTGCCAATGCCACAGACACTTCCGCGCTTCTGCGCTGATCGGCAATCGCGCTCTCAACCTGATCGACACGTTTTGGGACTTCCATTTCGATGAAGAGCATCCGCGACATCTCGAGGTGACGGAGTCGTTCATCGAAGCTGTATGACTCCGACTTGCCGGCTGCGAGATATGACAGCGCAAGTTCATAACGAGCGCCTATCTCGCGCAGAAGGTCGATCGACTTCTTGAAGTAGTCGCGAGCGGTGTCAGTTTCTTTCTTGTGAGTATATATCTGACCGTAAGCACGCCAGAGCGCGCCGAGTTCGATTCGTTCGTTGATTTTCGTGATAGCCGCCCCGGCTTTAGCTGCTGTCTTCTCGGCAATATCGAACTTCTCTTCAGCAATGTCGACATCCGTCAGCATTCGCAATGTCTGTGCAACCGCCGATGCAGTCGGTTCCGGCATATCGAGGACTTGCTGATAGTACTCGCGCGCCTTGGCGTAGTTGCCTTCGGAGCACTCGATAGCGCCCAAGAGCTCATTGCATACAGCTTCGTCGCAAGCGCTTTTCAATTCGACGAAGATGCGTTTGGCACGATGCACCGTTGCCCGTGCGTCGGAATGCTCTACTCTAAGAATTGCGCTCATGCCTCGCAACTGAAGGACGTGTCCCGTAGCAGAGATGGTAGAACCTGCGTCACTCACCGAATTCAGAATCTCACTCGCCTCCCTTATCTTTCCCATTAAGAGCAGGACCCTTGCCAAGTTTCGTCGGTTACTGTCAACTCTTTTTTGAGAGTGATATTCGATGGCGAGAGAAACCGTTTTCTTAAGCACATCGCAAGATTGGTTCAAATTACCCATAATGTAGTGCAGACGCGCAAGGTTGTTCAGCGGAAAGAGAAGTGATTCGTTGTCCAGCGCCTTCCTGTAGAAAACGTACGACTCAAGGAACGCTTCTTCAGCATCTTTGAATCGTCCCAAATCTACCAGAATGAGGCCGAGAACGAGTTTCATGTCTGCATATAGCGTGTCTCTGGTTGCTTCTCGCATCAAGCGCATTGCAACCCTTATTTTCAGAAGTGCAGCCTTCTGTCGGCCCATTCTATAAAGAGTTTTCGCGAACAGGTAATAATACTCTGCAATGTCAGTCCGGGACTCCGAGGCTATCACACTTCGGACTTTTCCGAGTCGGAACTGAGCCTCAGCGAATTGCTCATTCTGAATTAGCTCGTCGACTCTTGACCTGATGTGGTCTATAACAGACAATGCTTCTCTCATCACAGAAGATCCGTTGTGCTCATTTCAGATCTGTCTCCCAACCGTTATCATCCCCCTCCGGCCGTCTATCACTTAATCTCTTACCGGGGGGAGTATCGGAAAGGCTTGGCCCCTCTATTTGGATCACAATTATGCCGGTCAGCGGCGAAGCGATTATCAGATACCTCTCAACTACAGGTCTCAGTGACCTTTGCGCTAACTTTGGTGGGAATGTTTCGTTTTCGCGGGCAGGAGTGATTTCATCGGCGGCAGAGCTTCTGCTCGATGTGGCCGATGTCGCGCTGTCTGTAGCATGCGAGATCGGGGGAACAACCAATCCCAGCATGAACAACGCGAGGGTGAGGGACAGGATCACCCGTTTCATTGTCACATCTCCCGTTAGAGTACTATATATTCTTCAAATGCTCTCTGCTCAGTTCTCAGGATCGCCCTTCCGTATGTCGGAGCAAACAGAAATGCCGACTTACAATACACCAGTATTCTATCGCTCTAAGTATAAGAGAACCCACTGTCAGAACCTGTCAGTGGAAAACCCAGTTTTTCGACTTATCTTGTGTTTTTTCCTATCCGGAAATCTTGGTACTGGATCGGTTTGGATTCCGACCCAGCAGGAGACTTCGCATCAATTTCCTTAGAGTCTATGTCCCGTCTTGAATTGCGTATTTGGACTTACGACCCACTGACAGTTCGCCACTACCTAAGCGGATTTTCATGGGCACATTCTGAATCTTCATGCCTTTCTTGCACGAGCCGTCGTCATTGAAGTCAGTAAACTGCTCCCCATTAATGACAGTTGAATATTGAGCTAGTATTATAGCGGTTGGACATTCAAAGGAGTTCAGCCATGAAGCGAAGACAATTGGATTCAAAGGCGAACGCTAATATCATCGCCTTAGCACTTGTCTAAAGGGACAGTATGTGATATTGTAGCAGTCAGAGGTCCGGTGTGATGCAGAGGCCTTATGCGATCTGGAATGGCTAGTCAGCAATGGAACGAGGTCACCTCGGGATTTCAATCTGTTTGGCTTCCGTCATTGCAGCGCAGAATCGGAGTCAGGACATCACCACTAGCTTAGTAGAAATAGGAGGGCTGCCAGTTGAGTAGCAGCGAAGCAATTGCACACACATCTACTGACGCTCGCGTACACAGTCTAATTGATCATCTCAAAGGTACTGCCGGGCGCTGTGCGGCTTTTGCATCATCGTTTGGATGCAGCGAATGGGGGCACTTGGCCGGCCTTTGGCACGACATCGGGAAGTATTCGATCGAGTTTCAGCGCAAGATACGAGCTGTGGGTGGCGAGGATGCACACATTGAAGCAATGGCAAAGGTTGATCATTCCACGGCAGGAGCTCAACACGCGACCAAGTGTCTTGGCGGATCGTCCGGCAAGGTTCTCGCGTACATAATCGCAGGACATCATGCAGGCGTTCCAGACGGATTCTCGACTGAATCCTGCCTTCGCAGTCGACTCGACAAGCAAATTCCGTCCTACGATAAGTGTCCACAGGAAGTCCTCGAACCCAAGCGATTAGTATTGCCATTCACACTCACTGCTGACTCCGCAGGAATTCAGATCAGCATGCTAATAAGGACGCTCTACTCCTGCCTTGTCGACGCCGACTTCCTCGACACCGAAGCGTTCATGTCCCCGCAGAAGGGCCAGAAGAGGCTCGGCTACAAGACGCTAAGTGAACATGAGCATGTATTCTTTGAAGAACTTGAGAAACTGCAAAGGGCGGCATCTCCGTCGGAAGTAAATCGGCAAAGGGATATCATTCTTGACCAGTGCCTCAACGCGAGTGAGCAAGAGATGGGGTTGTTCTCTCTTACGGTGCCGACGGGCGGCGGCAAGACACTCTCATCCATGGCGTTTGCTCTGAGGCATGCCAAGAAACACGGACTGCGAAGGGTGATCTATGTCATCCCATACACCAGCATCATTGAACAGAATGCGGATGTCTTCCGAAGGAAGTTGGGCAAGGACGCTGTTCTCGAGCACCACAGCAACTTCGAACCGGAAGAGGAAGATCACCGTTCAAGGCTGGCTGCCGAGAATTGGGATGCGCCTATTATCGTTACTACGAATGTGCAGTTTTTTGAGAGCCTATTCGCGAATAGATCCAGCCGATGTCGCAAGCTTCATAACATCGCGCAGAGCGTGGTCATTCTCGATGAGGTCCAAACGCTGCCAGCGCCTCTCCTGCTTCCATGCTTAGAAGCCCTGAAGGAGCTTTCGGCTCACTATCGAACGAGCATCGTCCTCTGCAGCGCTACCCAGCCAGCCGTCCAAAAGAGATCCGATTTCTTGAGAGGACTGGAAGATGTTAGAGAAATAGTCGCCAATCCGCAGAAGCTGGCGACAGTCATGAAAAGGACCAGCCTCAATATTCTTCCAAAGACTCCGGACTCTGAACTCGCCCGACTCCTGGCAGAGCATAAGCAGGTTCTCTGCATTGTGAATACCAGGAAACACGCCAAAGATCTCTACCATCTCATGCAGGGCGAAAACGGAGTCCGCCATCTCAGCGCTCTGATGTGTCCTGCTCACAGAAGCCAAAAGCTCCAAAGCATTCGCCACGAGCTTGACAAAGGAGAACCCTGTCGCGTGATAAGCACGCAGCTCATTGAGGCTGGTGTTGATATCGATTTCCCGGTGGTCTTCCGATCGTTGGCAGGAATAGACTCCATCGCTCAAGCTTCTGGAAGATGCAACAGGGAAGGCAAAAGGGAAACGGGACAGGTTTTTGTTTTCACTCCGGAAGCCGGCGTGCCAGCCGGACACTTCAGACAGACTACACAGGCAACCGAATCAGTCATGCGTAGGCATCCTTCCGACGTGTTGTCGCTTGCTGCAGTCGAAGATTACTTTCGGTTCTACTACTGGTCAAAGGGCGACGCTCTGCTGGATGAAGAAGGCATTCTCGCCATGCTTAAGGTCGGTTGCAGCAAAGGAGATTTCCCGTTCAAGACTATTGCCAAGAAGTTCCGGTTCATCAAAGAGTACATGAAGCCGATTGTCATCCCGTACGATGGCGAGGCGAAGAAACTCATTCATTCAATTGACTTCAAGGATTACCCAGCGGGATTATCTCGCAAACTTCAGAAATACACGGTGTCTCTGAATCCGTGGCAATGGGATCATCTACTGTCAATCGGTAGCATTGAGATGAAGGCAGGCATGTTCCCTGTTCTACTTGACGAAGGACTATACAACGACAATACAGGTCTCTCCGTGGACGAACCCCTGGAGAGAGAACCAGAATCTCTGTACATCTAAAAAGAGGAGGTTAAATGGCATTCGGAGTGAAACTCAAGGTCTGGGGAGATTACGCCTGTTTCACCAGACCTGAAATGAAGGTCGAGAGGGTCAGCTATGACGTAATGACCCCATCGGCCGCAAGGGCGGTGCTGGAGGCCGTCTATTGGAAGCCTTCAATAAGGTGGGTAGTTGACCGCATCCACGTGCTGAACCCCATCCGATTCATGAACATCAGGCGAAACGAAGTGGCAAGCAAGATACCACTCAAAAACGTTACAGCTGCCATGAAGGATCCGCATGCATCGCTTGCTCTTTTCATAGAGGATGACCGGCAGCAGCGGGTGGCGATGGTACTGCGCGATGTCTGTTACGGGATAGAAGCGCATTTCGATTATACAGGCGACGAAGACAAGAGCGATGGCAAGCATCTCGATATGTTCAATCGCAGAGCGAGAGAAGGGCAGTGCTTCACCCAGCCATACCTCGGCTGCCGTGAGTTCTCGGCTAACTTTGAACCCGTGGACGAATTCCCGCCCTCACCGCTGACAGGGAAGCAGGATCTCGGGTGGATGCTTCACGAAATCGATTTTGCCAATGACATGGAAGCCAGGTTCTTCCGGGCCGAGATGGTCGACGGCATTATAGACGTGCCACTCTTTGTCAGAGAAGTGGTGAAGACATGATACTACAAGCGTTGTATAGCTACTACACCCGCTTGGCAGAGCAAGAGCGTGTTCCCCCCATAGGATTCAGTGAAGAGAATGTGGGCTTCATCCTGGAGATAGCCGAAGATGGTCGCCTCATTCAGGAGTGGGATATTCGGCACAGAGTGGGAGCCAATCTGCGGCCAGTGTTGAGAGAGATTCCGTACACCAATGCAGTCGAAGTGCGCTCAAGCAACTTCGAAGCCAATTTCCTTGTGGACAAAGCGGCATTTCTCCTGGGCAATGATGCAAAAACCAAACCCCAAAGACTGGAGAAATCGCACGCGAAATTCAAAGATCTTCTCACTGCTGTCCGCAGTCTCACAGATGACGCGGGACTGGCAGCCGTGTGCCGGTTCTATGAAACATGGAATCCTTCCAGCGCCAGCAGGATTCTCAACTACTGGACTGACATTGCTGGTGACAACAGTGGTTTTGTTGCTTTCAAGCTCGAAGGTGAGACTCAATGCGTTCATGAGCGGGAGGCTGTTCGGAAAGCGTGGACTAAGTATATTTCAGAAAAGGGTGATTCGATTATCGGGCAGTGCCTGATCACTGGAACAACCGGCCCCATTCAACGAACCCATGCCCAATTCAAGGGGCTCAGAGGGGGACAGTCTTCAGGCAAGTCCGTTGTCTCGTTCAACATTCCGGCGGCAGAGTCCTACGGCAAGACGCAGGCCTACAATTCACCGGTGTCCGTGACGGCTGAGTTTTGCGCTTCAACCGCTCTGAAGTATCTTATCCGATCCGAGGGACACAAGGTGTATTTCAACAATACCGCCGTTCTTTTTTGGACAGAAAGAGACTCGCCTGTTGAGAGATTCTTTGGTCTCATTGTCGACCCTCGTGACTCGTCCGGAGACGACAATGAACTTGCTGTCTTTCTCGAAACTGTTCGCGAAGGCAAGTTTCCGCCAAGTTACGATCCGGAGATGAAGTTCTACATACTCGGACTTTCACCCAACGCTGCCCGTCTTAGCGTCCGCTTCTGGCATGTCAGTACAGTGAAGGATATCAGCGAGAGACTGGGACAGCATTTTCGAGACTTGTCGATGATCAGGCCATTTGACAGCGATCCTGAGTATCCGGGGATGTGGAAGCTGCTCAGGGAGACATCCAACCAGAAGTCGAAAGACGGGCCGTCTCCGCTTCTCGGCGGAGCTGTCATGCAGTCAATACTGAGCGGAACACTCTACCCGCAGCAGTTGCTTTCCGTGACCATCGGGAGGATACGTGCGGAACAGAACATCAATTACATGCGAGCGGCGATCATCAAGGCCGTACTCGTTAGAAAAAAGCGCATACTTGATCAGGGAATGGAGGTACCAATGGCGCTCGACAAGGAGAACAGGAACGTAGCCTATCTAC
Organism: Candidatus Zixiibacteriota bacterium; assembly: GCA_018820315.1. Classification (NCBI taxonomy): domain Bacteria; kingdom Pseudomonadati; phylum Candidatus Zixiibacteriota; species Candidatus Zixiibacteriota bacterium. Next base: position 12,492 of record JAHJOQ010000127.1, read on the forward strand.
TCGGCAGGCTCTTTGCCGTGTTGGAGAAGGCACAAAAGGACGCAATTCCCCGCGTGAAAACGACTATCAAAGACAGGTTCTATGGCTCGGCATCGGCGTCGCCACGAATCGTCTTTGCCCAACTCATAAAGGGTGCCCAGTACCACATTCAGAATGCGAAATACGGGAAGCTGTGGGATAAGCAGATAGAAGAGATCGTCGGCAACATACAGGAAATCCCCGCCCATCTGGGACTCGACGAGCAAGGCGCATTTGCCATCGGCTATTACCATCAGCGCCAAGATCCTTTCAGGAAGAGCAACGACCAGTCACCAGATCAAGATAAGGAGCTTTAGCAATGTCTAAGCCAGTCGAGAATCGATATGAGTTCGTGCTGCTGTTCGATGTCGAGAACGGCAACCCCAATGGCGATCCGGATGCTGGGAACATGCCCCGCATCGACCCGGAAACGAACTTCGGCATTGTCACCGATGTCTGCCTGAAACGCAAGATAAGGGATTATGTCTTAGTCTGCAAAGAACGAGCGCCACGCTACGACATCTTTATCAAGCAGGGTGTAATTCTAAACCAGCTCATAGAAAGCGCATATTCACAGAGCATAGAAGTGAGGGAAGCGCTGGAAGAGTGGAAGACATGGCAGAAAAACAAGAAGAAGGCGACGAAGCCGACGAAGCACTATGAGGACATAGCCAAGAACTGGATGTGTGACAATTTCTTCGATGTGCGCACTTTTGGCGCAGTAATGAGCACTGGAAGTGACAAGGGAGATGCTTCAACGGCAGAGAGCAGTAATGATACCGAGGCATCCGGCAGGAGCAAGAGCAAGATCAGAATGACTGCCGGCCAAGTGCGCGGCCCGGTGCAGATGAATTTCGCCAAATCTGTGGAAGAAATAGTACCACGCGATATATCCATGTCGCGGGTATGTGCTGCAAGTGAAGACAATCCTGAACAATTCGGTCTCGGGCCGCGAAAGAGTATAGTCCCCTACGGGCTTTATCGCGCGGAAGGTTATATCTCTGCTCACCTGGCAAAACAAACCGGTTTCAACGATGACGACCTTTCTCTTCTGTGGAAGGCTCTTACAGAAATGTTCGATCATGACCGTTCGGCGGCGAGAGGGAAGATGACAACTCGCGCCCTTGTGGCGTTCAGGCATGACAGTGCAATGGGCAATGCTCCGGCTCATGCGCTGCTCGAGAGGTTCAAGGTGTTAAGAGAGACATCCGGCTCACCTGCGAGATCGTTCGCCGACTACAAGGTCGATCTCGATGAAGCGAACATGCCCAAGGGCGTAACCGCGATGAAGCTCCTTTGGCCATGACATACACGGAAGAAGACTTGCTTCCCCTGTCGGGTCTCCAGCACCTCGTCTTCTGTGAGCGGCAATGGGCGCTGATTCATCTCGAACAGCAGTGGGCGGAGAATCGGTTGACTGCGGAGGGTCGAATTACACACGATAGATCGCACCGAGACGAAGTAGAACTGCGTGGTGATCTGCGAATTGTGCGTGGTCTGCGCATTCACTCTCTGAAACTCGGACTTGTTGGCATGGCCGATGTAGTGGAATTTTCGAGGACTTCGGAAATACCGTCGATTGATTCATCCACAGAGGCCGTTCGCATTCCTGGAGTTAAAGGACTCTGGCGGCCATTTCCTGTAGAGTACAAAAGAGGCAGGCCAAAACCGGATAACTGCGACAAAGTTCAGCTATGCGCCCAGGCGATGTGTTTAGAGGAGATGCTTAGTATAACAGTCAGCACTGGAGCAGTCTTCTACGGCCAGCCGCGCCGAAGGCTTGATGTGGAATTTGACGGCGATTTGCGAGCGGAGACGGAGGAATACTCTGCCCAAATGCACGAATTATACAATTCCGGCAGGACCCCAGCCGTCGCGTACGAGAAGAAGTGCAGCAGTTGCTCATTGTTAGAGCTGTGTATTCCAAAAGTCACTGCGTCTGCTCATAGATCGCAGCGTTACATTGAATCTGCTTTAAAGGAACTCGGGTTGACCGGTAATTCCGATGGAAGGGGGACACCGAAGTGATTAGGCTCCTGAATACTCTTTATGTTACGACCCACGGTGCCTACCTGTCAAAGGACGGCGATTCGATTGTGGTCAGCGTTGGAAGTGAAGAGAAGCTCCGCGTGCCGATTCGTATCTTAGGTGGCATAGTCTGCTTCGGGAACGTGACGTGTACGCCTTTCTTGTTGAGCCTGTGCGGAAAGCACAATGTCACAGTGTCGTTTATGACCGAGTATGGGCGCTTTCTGGCCCGCGTACAAGGACCTGTCCATGGGAATGTCCTTCTACGACGAGAGCAATATCGGAAAGCTGACGACCGGAACTGTGCAGAGACCATTGCCCGCGCTGTTGTTATTGCTAAAATAGTGAATTGTCGCAGCGTACTGTTGCGAGCCGCACGCGATAGGCCGGATCTTCCTGCCGCTGCAGCCTTGAGACAAGCGGCAGAACGGCTTGCCGCTTCGATTCAACGTCTGCGAAAACATACCGATCTCGATTCCGTTCGTGGAACTGAGGGAATTGCAGCGGCTGACTACTTTGGTGCATTCGACAATTTGATCACGGCTCAGAAGGAGAATTTCTTTTTCCGTGCTCGATCCAGACGGCCTCCGCTGGACTCGATGAATGCTCTGCTTTCATTTCTCTACACGCTGCTAACACATGACGTTGCTTCAGCGCTTGAGGGCGTTGGCCTTGATCCGTGTGTTGGGTTTCTTCATCGTGATCGCCCGGGACGTCCCAGCTTGGCATTAGACTTGGTCGAAGAGCTCAGGCCGATTCTGGCTGACCGTGTAGCTTTAGCGCTCGTAAACAGAAAGCAGATCACCGCCAGCAATTTCAAGGTGACTGAGTCCGGTGCGGTCATGATGGATGATGCTGGGCGAAAAGTGGTTCTCGTTACGTACCAGGAACGCAAAAGAGAAGAGCTGACACACCCGTTTCTGCAAGAAAAGTTCGCACTCGGTCTCTTGCCGCATGCTCAGTCTCTTCTGCTTGCTCGGCATCTGCGCGGAGACCTAGACGAGTACCCGCCATTCATATGGAAATAGGGAGATGATCCGATGCTGGTCCTTGTAACATATGATGTGAACACCGAATCCTCGGAAGGAAAGAAAAGGCTGCGACAGGTTGCAAAAATATGCAAGAACTACGGACAGCGCGTTCAGAACTCGGTTTTCGAATGTCTGGTCGAGCCAGCTCAATGGACGGTATTACGGGAGAAACTGGTGGATACAATTGACGAGGACAAAGATAGCTTGCGGGCATATTTCCTCGGAGCGAACTGGAAGCGGCGCATTGAACATGTTGGAGCTAAACCCACCTATGATCCGGAGGGACCGCTCATCTTGTAGTGCCGCGAACGTGAAGCTCGCAGGAATTACTAAGGGGGTTCGCGGGCACCAGATATGAAGAAGTTAAAGGAGATTATGTGCATGTAAGAAACATTCATCGTACGCACGACACTGCTTTGGGGGGAGGTTCGCGCAATGTAGCTTGTTAGTAATTGTGTCGTAGCGAGTTACATGTCTCGCAGTCGCCCCCTTCGCGGGGGCGTGGATTGAAACGCGCTGACGTAATCCTCGAAGAATATGGTTGTTAGTCGCCCCCTTCGCGGGGGCGTGGATTGAAACTGGTTGACGACTCTCGAGTGG
>JAHJOQ010000128.1 GCA_018820315.1 Candidatus Zixiibacteriota bacterium
AGAACGCAGAGGCACAGCCTCTGCTTGCACACTTAAGGCACACAGAGATTGCCACGCTTCGCTCGCAATGACATCATTTAGGGTTTTTCAACAAGCCCTTTCACCGGGATGACAACGATGATACTCCTCTACTCAAACAAATCCACATTCCCGGTGCGTTTGTTGGGGGAGTATTTTGTCGGGCGTTCATCGAGATAAACAGATTCACCTTTGCCGAGATGAACCGCGTCGTAACCCCGCTTGCAGAGGTCAGCGGCGAATTCCTTGAAACCGTGTATCGTAAGAATCTTCTTCGGCTGCGCCTTTTCGACATACGCTATCAGTTCATTGTAATCGGCGTGATCCGATAGCGGCACTGTAGTGTCGGCGCCGCTCCAGCGTGGAAGGCTCCCGACGCTCCAGCCGGTCAGCATACATGACCGAACCCGACGGAGTCCTTTCATGTCAGAGTTGCGACTCCAACCGGGAGGCGCGATCAGAATCTTATCTTTGTATGTCTCGCGGTCAAACAGCTCGAACTCGCCAAACTTGATCCCGCACTTCTTGTACAGCATCGCCATTTCATACACCGATGAATGCAAGCTCGCCGGATATCCTTCGTCACCGATTATCTTCAGCGCCTCCTGCGCCTTGCCGAGCGAATATCCGAGGATCATCGGAGTGTACCCCGAAACGCGTGTCGCCTTGATGAATTTCAGAAGTAGATCGATCGAAACATCCCGATCCGGAAAGACATACTCCGGCCTGCCGTAAGTCGTCTCCATCACGAGCACATCGCACTTCTTGATCTCGATCGGCTGAACCGTCGCGCTCTGCCTCAGCTTGAAGTCGCCTGTATAGACAATTTTGCGTCCATTCTGGTGAATCATGATTTGCGCAGCGCCGAGTATGTGTCCCGAGGAGTAAAGCTCGACATCGATATTGCCGACTTTTGTCCTCTGGCCCAGCGGCACCGCAATCGATTTTACGCGGCTAAACCTCTTGCGGAAGAATATCACCGTCTCAGGCGTTGCGAGGATCTTATTGTGCCGCGCGCAGTGATCGGAATGCGCGTGCGAAACGAATGCGAAATCCCGCTTGCGCGTCGAATCGAGAGGAATGTCGACACCTTCTATTTCGATACCGCTGTTGAAGTGAATCATAAGTTGCTATTTCTCTGACGGTCCCAGTTTGTAGCCGATCATTCGAAGGAATCCCATGCGTTCCTGTTTGTGCTTGTCTGACTCGACACCTTTCGGTGCGAAACCATCGATCACACCCATCACACCGCGTCCCTGCTCCGACACCGCAACAATCACCTCGACCGGATTTGCCGTCGCGCAGAATATCCGACAGACCTCGACACAGTTTTTCAGATTATTGAGGACGTTGATCGGGAAAGCCTCTCGCATGAAGATCAAGAACGAATGTCCGCAGCCGATTTTCAGAATATTATCCTCGGCAGCCTTGATCAGTTCGGGATCGTTACCCGAGGATCTCACCAAACACTCCTGTGATGCCTCTGAAAATGCAACACCGAACTTGATCGCAGGCACCGAATTCACCATCACCTCGTGGATATCCTCGACACTCTTGATGAAATGCGTCATGCCGAAAATCAGATTTGTGTCAGAGGGAGCGACGATCTTGACAATTTCAGTTTTCATATCTCATTCCCTTCTCTTTCATCGAAACGAACTTAACTCAATTCGATTCATGAGGAGCAACGATTTGAATCGCTCTGATCGAATCGCCGACTTCTACGCGATCCACAACTCTCATTCCCGATGTCACCTGCCCGAACACGGTATATCGACCATCAAGGTGCGGCAGCGCGGTATGTGAGATAAAGAACTGTGAACCACCGGTATCTTTCCCGGAATGAGCCATGCCGACCGTGCCTCGTTCGTACTCTTTCCGATTCCATTCGCTTCGGATGCTGTACCCGGGGCCTCCCCAGCCATCGCCACGCGGGCAGCCATCCTGGATAACAAATCCCGGGATAACTCTGTGCCATATTCTATTATCGAAAAAGCCGCTTTCCGCGAGGTCCGCGAAGTTGCTCACAGTCTTGGGAGCAATATCATACAGCAACTCTATCTCAATCGTACCCCGGTTAGTCTCGATAACCGCTTTCGGATTGGATGCGTATCGTGAAAAAATGTCGTTGTAGGTCTGCCGGTTTATTTTGGAGGCGTATTCGCCGAGCGAGGACGTGTGGTCGATTCCGATTTTCATATACGCATTGATAGCCGCCTCTCTGACACGATAGTCCACATCGCCGAGCGCCCTGTTAAACACCTCCACCATAGCCGGATCAGGCGACAGACTGTCGACCCATTTGCCAAATTCCTGCACGACGGTCAGCCGAAGATCGGGGTTCCTGTCCGCGGAATGTTGCGAGAACACTCGCGCGACCGCGCCGACATAGTTCGAATCTTTGCGCTCCACTATCATGCTGATCGCGGTGATTGCGACGGTGAAATCGCGATCATCGAGTCCGTTCGCAAGATACGGTTGCAGATCGACATCCTTGAAATTGCGCATCGCCGATAACGCTTCACGTCGAACCACTCCTTCTCGATCTTTGAACAACTCGGCTATCAGGTCAATCGAAGCGGAGGTATCGATAGAGGAAAGTCCTTCGATGAGCCTCAGTTTGATGTATGAATCGGCTTCGCCGAGGAAGCCTTCGACATTCTGCATGAAGAACGCCGGATCGATTTGCGCCGCAGTCACCATTGCCGCGCCTCGAATCGTGCGATTCTCATCCGCCAGGTATGGCTTGAGTTTCGACATCGCCAATGTCAGCTTCAGCTTACCGATAGCAGTGATAGCTTCAGCCTTGAGATGGATCGAATTGTCATCCGATAGGACATTCAGAAGCGATTTGAGAGCTTTGCGGTCTCCGATGTCGGCTATAGAACGGATAAGGTTGATCTTCACAAGATCGCTCTCTTCGCGTCGAAGCCGCTCTGTGAGCTGATCGAGCCCGGAGCTGTCACCGAGCGCGCCAATTGCGCGAGCCGCGAACTGACGGACGAGCGTGCTGGAATCCTTGAGGCACCACCTCAGACGACCGAAAGCTTCTGAATCGCCCGTGCGGAACATCGCAAATACTGCCATCCAGCGGACTTCTTCCGAGTCATCGCGCGACAGCTCGACCAGAGCATCCGTCTGGTTGTGCTCAGGTATCCGCGACATGGCAAACGCAGCAGAACGACGAATTCGTGGATTCGGATCATCGAAATAGTGCAGCACAGTAGCAACCGCCACAGGATCGCCGATCTTGCCAAGCGCCTCTATCATAGAGCATCTGACATCAATAGATGTTTCATCCTCAATATTCAATGTGATCGCGAGCATTGCTTCAGTGCCGCCAATCTGACCGAGAGCGAATGCCGTTTCGAGCCTCACCGATTCGACCGAGTCGGTCATGAGAGTTGCAATATCCGCTGTGGTCGATTCGATCCCCATTCTTCCGAGCGCCTGCACCGATCGCATTCGAATTTCCGGATCGGGGTCGCTCAGGAAGTTAAGTAGCTCGCCGGTTCCCATACTGCGGGAATCTTCGAGGATAGCGATGGTGGCGAGTTTGTCAATGTGACTATATTGATCCTCAACATCTCCGCAGGAAAGCGAAAGTACAATGAAGGTGAGACCGAAAGCGGCCAGAATTCTGTACATCAAGACTCCTTGTAATATTGCTCAATGCGGGGAAGATATGATCTGAAGCGCAAATTTCAAGGAAAAAGGGAGCAAAGATGCGTGATACAGTGATGTCGCAGTCCCGATTGTCTATTCTCTGAAGGTGACTGTTATTCCTCGGCGTGAGGGTGCTACAATAGAAATATATGGCCCATCTTTTCTGTGACAAGAGGTGTTTTCGATTGAACTGCCTGCATCCGTTCGCACGTGTCGCCTGATTTTACAGGACCTTGGCCGAACTGACGCCGGAAACCGGAATCGGCTCATTGCCGGACTCCTTGTTCTCCGAGACTATCCATTCTCCCTTGAATCTCAGAACCGGATCACTGATAGTTAACGAATGCGGCTCCTGATTGCCGATTTCCGATACATTGAGGCAGACTTTTCGGCTGTGATCG
>JAHJOQ010000129.1 GCA_018820315.1 Candidatus Zixiibacteriota bacterium
CGTCTCTGCTGGATCACAGCGAGACATTGACGCAGGAAGCGTCCCTTCTTCAAATGTGAATCCAGTTAGCATGAGCAGCGAGGAAGCGAGGCCAGTGATTGAATTCTTGGCCGGCTTCTATGAGAAGATACGCAATTTGAAGATAAAACCTGGTAATAGGAGGCTCTAGAAATGGCAAAGAGCAAGAAGATAATCGGGATCGACCTCGGGACGACAAACTCGTGTGTCTCCGTCATGGAGGGCAACGATCCGGTTGTTATCCAGAACAGCGAAGGCGCGCGCACGACGCCCTCTGTTGTCGCGTTCACGAACAAAGGCGAGCGTCTTGTCGGGCAGATCGCCAAGCGTCAGGCTGTGACTAATCCGAAGAATACTGTTTTTTCGGCTAAGCGATTTATGGGACGGAAACTTTCCGAAGTTACCGAAGAGATCAAGAATTATCCGTTCAAGGTGACGGGCAATAATGGTGAGGTCAAGATCGACATCGACGGCAAGCAGTATGCGGTGCCGGAGATTTCCGCAATGGTTCTTCAGAAGATGAAACAAACCGCTGAAGACTATCTCGGTGAGACCGTAACGGAAGCTGTCATCACTGTCCCGGCCTATTTCAACGATTCGCAGAGGCAGGCGACGAAAGATGCCGGCAGGATTGCCGGATTGAATGTACAGCGAATCATCAACGAGCCGACCGCAGCATCGCTGGCGTACGGCCTCGACAAGGAGAAAGACGGCAAGATCGCTGTGTATGACCTTGGTGGCGGCACGTTCGACATATCGATCCTCGAGATCGGCGACGGTGTTTTCGAGGTGCTTTCGACCAATGGCGACACGCATCTTGGCGGTGATGATTTCGACAAGAGGATTATTGACTGGCTCGTCGACGAGTTCAGGAAAGAGCAGGGAATTGATCTCTCGAAAGACCCGATGGCATTGCAGCGTCTAAAAGAGGCTGCTGAAAAGGCGAAGATAGAGCTTTCGACAACCGTTGAGACGAGTATCAATCTGCCTTTCGTGACGGCAGACCAGAACGGTCCCAAGCATCTGAATCTAACGCTTACGCGCGCTAAATATGAGCAGATGGTTGACGATCTGATCGAACGGGCCATCAAACCCTGCTCGCACGCGCTCAAAGATGCCGGGCTGAAGGTATCCGATATCAAAGAAGTTGTACTTGTCGGTGGCATGACTCGCATGCCGAAGGTTGTGGAGTCGGTGAAGGAGTTCTTTGGCAGAGAGCCGCATAAGGGTGTGAATCCTGATGAAGTCGTTGCAATCGGTGCAGCAATTCAGGGCGGTGTGCTGACCGGCGACGTCAAAGATGTGGTGCTTCTCGACGTCACTCCGCTATCGCTTGGGATCGAAACCCTGGGCGGTGTCGCAACGAGACTGATCGAACGCAATACCACTATCCCGACGAAAAAGTCTGAGATATTCTCGACCGCTGCTGATAGTCAGACAACTGTTGAGATTCATGTGCTTCAAGGTGAAAGAGAGATGGCGATCGATAACAAGACTATCGGACGGTTCCACCTTGACGGAATAGCTCCGGCTCCGCGTGGAATACCTCAAATCGAGGTCGCTTTTGACATCGATGCCAATGGCATCCTGAATGTCTCTGCGAAAGACCAGGCTACGGGCAAGGAGCAGAAGATTCGCATCGAAGCCTCATCCGGGTTGACCGAGAAGGATGTCGATAAAATGGTCAATGACGCCAAGCAGCACGAGGGTGAAGATAAGAAGCGCCGTGCCGAGGTCGATACGAGAAACAGAGCAGATCAACTGGTATTTGAAACCGAGAAGAACCTTGGCAATTTCAAAGATAATCTCGATCCTGATGCGAAGGCTAAGATCGAAGCTGCTGTAGGCCGCGTCAAGGAAGCTCTTAAGGGCTCGAACACCGATGAGATCAAGTCTGCATCGGAAGACCTGCAGAAGGTGTGGCATGAGGCTTCCTCGGCGATGTATCAGAAGGCAAGCGAGCAGCAGGCCTCACAACCGGGAGCCGGACCGAGCTCTTCTGAAGATGAAAGCAAGACCGTCGATGCCGATTTCGAAGTGGTGAACGACTGATAGCTCCGCGCGCGGCGGATCCTTCGGGACTCAGGAGGCCTGTCCATATCTGCTGCACACAGATGCCAGCGCTGTCAGGAACCCTTTCCTGACAGCTCAGCCTATCGGGGATTCGGGCAGGAAGGGTCCCTGCCCGCGCAGATTGGTTGGGGTAGAGGTCCGTGCAGATGAAGGAACAGATTTCACGGCGATTCACTTGACGCCGCGAGTTGATTCGCTAACTTGAGGGCGGGAGAATCGCAATGACTGACGAATTCAGAGACTACTTCAAAATTCTCGGAGTCTCTCCGAATGCCGACACTGCAGCCATCAATGATGCTTATCGCAGAAGGGCGAAAGAGGTTCATCCCGATCGCAGCGGAGGCAATGGTGGACACGAGAAGTTCGCCGAGTTGCAGGATGCATACGAGACGCTTATTGATGAGCCTCGGAACGAGCAGTACCGGCATCGATACAGAAGTTACATTGGATCGAAGAGCGTGGTCCTGTTTGAGAGATCGGTGCGTGATTTGTTCGACGATGCTCTAGAGTATGTCAAGGGATTGACCGGAATCAGAAAGAAGGACCTGTTCGATCTGGTGATCGACAAGCGGTTCACAGATTTCGACAAGTGCACAAACCTCGATGTACCGCTCGTTATGGAGTGCAAGAGCTGTAGGGGATTTGGAGCGATTGCCTGGCTGAAATGCGAGAAATGCGGAGGTGACGGTTCGACGACCTCTTACAGAGAAGTCGAACTCGAAGTACCAAAGAACACTCCCGATGGTACACTGTTGAGAAGGGACCTATCGGAGCAGATAGTATACATCACGATTGGATATAGGTGAGAGATGCCAAAGGACTACTATGAGATACTCGGAGTCGCTGAGAATGTATCGGATGATGAACTCAAGAAGACTTATCGAAAGCTCGCAAAGAAATATCATCCAGATGTCAACCAGGGCAACAAAGCAGCCGAGGAGAAATTCAAGGGCATTTCCGAGGCCTATGATGTATTGTCTGATCCCAAAAAGCGTGAGCAATACGATCAGATGAGGAGATTCGGAGCCGGCGGTTTTGGAGGAGGCGGATTTCCAGGAGGATTCGGTCAATTCAGCCAGGGGCGTGGTGGTTTCAATTTCAATTCTGAAGACCTCGGCGGCCTCGGGTCGATGGGTGACATATTCTCGGCGCTTTTTGGCGACAGAATGAGCTTCGGCCGCAAGCAGAGATCACGGCAGCCGGCAGGACCGCGAAAGGGAAATGACCTTGCGCTTACACTGAATATCTCATTTGCCGAGATGGTCGAGGGCGTCACGAAGACCGTCAAGCTGAAGCATGAAGTCAATTGTGATACATGCGGTGGCACCGGTGCCGATCCGAGCAAGGGGAAGACTGTTTGCCCGCAGTGCGGAGGTACCGGCATGGTGTCGCAGTCACAAGGTGCGTTTTCTGTCACAAGACCCTGTCCGACATGTCTTGGACGCGGCGAGTACATTTCAACTCCCTGTTCAGCATGCGGCGGCAGCGGGCGGAAGCCTGCAGCGCAGACTGTCAAGATCAAGATTCCGGCGGGTATCGAGTCGGGATCGAAACTGAGGCTCAAGAAGCTTGGCCAGCCCGGACCATCGGGTGGTCCAAGCGGCGATTTGATCGTCACGGTAAGGGTCAAAGCTGACAGCTTTTTCAAAAGGGTGGGCAATGACATAGTCTGCGAAGTGCCTGTTAAATTGGAGCATGCAGTTAAGGGTACCAAAATAAAAGTCAGGACCCTGCGCGGACGGGCGGCTGTAAGAGTACCTCCGATGACGGTCGATGGTAGGAAATTCAGTTTGAAAGGGATAGGGATATCGTCAGGCGGGAGAACCGGCAATCAGTATGTTGTTGTCAAGATCAGGATTCCTGAGAAGCCGACTGCTGAGGAGCAGGAGATGATCGACAAGCTTAAGACTGCTGAACACGCCGAAGTCTGATCGACATTGAGATCGCCACGTCGCGTCGCTTCTCGCGATGATGACATGTCGATCTTGCGTGAAACGTGCTGTGTAAACAGCGATCAGAGATCGCGGCCACTCGACCCTGGGGCATCGCGCCGTCAGGAATCCCTTCCTTACGGAAATCCACTTTTCTCTTGCAGCACAAGCCATTCCATACCATATTGAGTATGGAAATGATCCATCAACAAAGGGTAATAACATGACCAATATCGAAGTCCTGATTGATCGTCAAATCAAGAAATGGGAGCTGGAGAAGAAAGCGAGAGAGGAGCAGGCTGCTCCGAAATCGAAGGAGGTCCTGCCGATCATCACGGTCTCGCGAGAACGCGGATCAAGCGGCAGCTTTTTGGCGCGACGGCTTGCTGAAGAGTTCGATTTCCAGCTCGCGCACCGACAGGTGATCGATATCATCTGCTCGAATTCCGGCTTTCGCAGGAGAGTAGTAGAGGCGCTCGATGAGAAGACGAAATCGCAGATCGAATCATGGGTCGAGGGACTTATGCACGATCACTATGTCGATTCATCTGACTATTTCAAGCATCTTCATCACACTATTATCGCGCTTGCCCGCCACGGCGGGCTTGTGGTTATAGGGCGTGGTGCGAATTTCGTGCTGACTCTCCAGACCGGTTTTCATATCAGAGTTGTTGCGCCGGAACGCCGTCGCGTTGAGAGAATAATGGAATTCGCAAATGTCGACAAAAAGGCTGCGCAAGAGGCAGTTGCGAAATCCGATGAAGAACGGGCGGAGTTCATCAAGAACGGATTCGGCTATGACATCAACGATCCGCACTACTATGATCTGGTCATCAATACAGGATTCATAGATATCGAAGATGCAGTCAAGATAGCGATCAAAGCCATCGGCGCAAAATTCGAGAAGCTGCGGCGGGAGTAGACCGTCTGTGGGGCACCCGGCTCAGATTCGTAAATACTATGATGCAATCGGGAGTGTGCGTTATGCACATTAGCACCCGCTTCTTCGGAAAGAACGGGCAGGTGGTTTTGCTCGGCTTGCTGATTGGCATCGTTATGGCCGGCTGCCGGACCGCCCAGTGGACCGAGTTCAATCCGGACAAGCGCGGTCAACCGATCACAATGTTTGACCGCTACGTAGTCGAATTCCAAGGCTTCGCATACGCCACAGATGGACCACAATTGTACATCAATGTGTCCTTCATTGGAGAGGCTGTGGATACGAGCTGTGTTGATACAATACCAGTGTTCGTCATAGACAGTGTATGTTTTCATGGGACCTGTTTGGACAGTTCGTACTGTGGTCGTCCACTTGACTGGCGAGAGCTCAATGAACGGTGGAGAGAAGACTACCCACAATTCGAAGGACATTACCATGGAACCCCCATCCGTCAGTGGGATCTCTGGTACGAGGAGGGGAAGCTTACCCCTACCAGCTACCGTCTGCTTACCTCAGCTACTCCGCCGTTCCCGACGATTTGTATAGACACTGCTGTGTCTGTTGAAATACGGGCGCGACTTCTCGATCCGGCCACCGGAGATGAAATAGCGCGAGAGGCAAAGACTTTGAGTTTCAAGTTCACGCCTCGTAAGGCACGTGTTTTCATGAGTGATATCTCTAATCAAACACTGCCGATTCAAGGGTTGCGTGGCCGCGATCTGCGATCGCGGTTTACAGGGAAGGTGTCAGGATCTCCTCACTTCGTTCGGACCTGCTCATCGCTCTGCTCGATCAGGCAGGGATCCTGACCTGCAACCAAAGAATGATTGACTGATCGTCGGTTCTTGTGTAAACTACAGCCACTCGGCAAGCGATGACATGCGTCTATCATAGCGAGATTAGATGAAGCAACCTCAAGATACTCCTGTACTGACTGTCTCTCAGATCACTCGCAAGATCAAGAATCTGCTTGAAGGCGAGTTTGTCGATGTCTGGGTGAGTGGCGAGATATCGAACTATCTGCGGCATTCATCGGGGCACCACTATTTCACGATCAAAGACGACAAAGCCGAGATGCCATGCACGCTCTGGCGCGGGACAGCAGCCGGAATCAAGCTGCAACTCCGAGATGGATTGAAAGTGATACTCTACGGCGATGTAAATGTTTACGAGCTGCGCGGACGGTATCAACTCAATGTCAAATGGATTGTCGAGGAAGGAATCGGCCAGCTTGAGGTGAAACTCAGGGAACTGAAAGAGCGTCTCCAGAAAGAAGGGCTCTTTGACGAACGATACAAGAAGCCGATCCCGGTATTCCCAAGATCTGTAGGAATCATCACATCTCCGACGGGGGCGGCGGTACGCGACATGATCAGTGTCATCCGCCGCAGGATGCCATCCTGCAGGATCATACTTTGTCCGGTCGCTGTGCAAGGCCCTGGCGCCGAGAACGAAATCGCGAATGGAATTCGATTATTTAACAGATACGGCGAAGTAGATCTGTTAATTGTCGGTCGGGGAGGGGGCTCGCTCGAAGACCTCTGGGCGTTCAACGAAGAAGTCGTCGCGCGGGCGATATTCGAATCGGAAATCCCAATCATTTCTGCTGTAGGTCATGAGATCGATTTCACCATTTCAGACTTCGTGGCCGATCTCCGTGCGCCGACACCTTCCGCTGCGGCTGAATTAGCCGTGCCTGACTCTCGGGAAATCGCCGGTCGGATAGCCGGGCTTGGCGATCAACTACACATGGCGATCCTAAAAACGCTCGATTCGATGCGGCACAGGCTGAAATCTGCTGGTACAAGCTATCTTCTTCGTAGACCGGAGGAACTCCTGCGAGGCCCGGCGCAGACCGTTGATGAGCTCTACTCGAGGCTTGTCAAGGCAGCTAATCTGAAGATCGAGAGATATCAGAATCGTCTGAAAATTGCAGATGAGAAGCTTGCAGCTCTTTCTCCCAGAGAAGTCCTCAGGAGAGGCTACGCTGTCTGCAGAACGGTTCCTGACATGGGAGTTGTCCGCAGCATCGATCAGGTGAAGATCGGCGGCGAAATCCGAGTGGAACTTGCCGAGGGAGCGATTCTCGGAGAGGTGCGGAAGACCGCGAAGGAGTAGATTCTTCTTGTAAATTTGCTGTAAAACCCTTTTTTGCGGAATGGATCATGGTAGAATCTGAAGTGAAAAATAAAGAGTCATTCGAAGAGACCCTGCAGAAGCTTGAAAAGAGCGTCGCGAGTCTGGAGTCGGGAGAGGTGCCACTTGAGGAGGCATTGAAGCTCTTCGAGGAGGGGATACGTCTTTCGCGCGATCTGGCCAGGAAGCTATCGGATGCTGAGAAGAAGGTCAAGAAGCTCACCGAGTCCGGCAGTGGTGGATTCAGCCTCGAAGATCTCGATGGGGAAGAGGATGGCGACTGAACATCCTCCAAAGACAGCTTCCGATTGCCGCGCAGTCATCGAGGACCTGACCGAGAGAGTGAACGAGTTCCTGGCGACCGTCATCCCCGAAGATGGCAGCATACCTGCCACTCTGGTCTCTGCGATGCAATACAGCCTCAATGCAGGCGGCAAGAGGCTTCGCCCGATCCTTGCGCTGCTGTCCTATCGGTCATTCGGGAATTCCCCTGCCGACATATTGGAACCAGCCTGCGCGCTGGAGCTGATTCATACATATTCGTTGATCCATGACGATCTCCCCTGTATGGATGATGATGATTTCAGGCGAGGCAGGCCGACGTTGCACAAGCAGTACGGCGATGCGATTGCCGTGCTTGCCGGTGACGCTCTGCATGCGCTCGCATTTCAATTTCTCGCAGAGACGCGGAATCCGAGAGCGGTGCTTGAGGTCTCCAAAGCTATCGGCATTTCCGGGATGCTTGCGGGGCAGGTAGCCGATGTCGAGGCCGAGGGCAAGGATATCTCACGCGAACAGATAGAATATATCCATCGCAACAAGACAGCCGCCCTGATCGAAGTGGCGCTGAAATTGGGTGCAATTCTTGCGGATGGAGATGAGAGGAGTATTTCCATGTTCTCCTCGTACGGTTCCAAAATCGGTCTTGCATTTCAAATAGTCGATGATATTCTCGATGTAACTGGTTCTCAGGAGAAGCTTGGAAAGGACATCGGTTCAGACGAGAAGAACGCGAAGGCGACATATCCCCGAGTCGTGGGCCTTCAGGCATCACGGGATATTGCCTCACAACTGATTGCGGATGCTGTCAGTGAAGTGAAGGTGCTGGGGAACGAAAGCGCGATCTTCGAGTATGTTGCCGAATTCATTTTGAAGCGTGATTCCTGAGCCTCATCACCAAGAGTCATGGGTGGTCAGAGTGGTGCCTGTGCCGAAAAAGTTCTTCAAAATCAAACCAAATTGATTATCTTCAGCGGAGAGAAATCAATGGCAGCATGCTGCACATAAGGTGAGTATCTCAGATGAGTCCGATTATCAAAAGACTTGGAGTAATCGCGAACCTGCAGAGACCGGGTGCTGAAGCTGTCCTGCTCAGGCTCACTCAGTGGTGCCGGAAACACAATGTACCGGTGGCCCTCTGCGATGAAATGTCGACTTCCGCTACCGACTCCGATGTCGTGGTGCCGCGCGACCAGCTCGCTGCGACCTCCGATGCGATTCTCTCGATGGGCGGGGATGGTACCCTGCTGGCAACAGCCCGCCTGCTGGGTGATTCCGGTGTACCTATACTCGGAATCAACATCGGAAGCCTCGGATTCCTGACTGACCAGACACCGAATGACCTCGAGACTACACTTAAGCGCTTGATCGAAGACGACTACGAGATTCAGGAACGAATGGTTCTCACAGCAGGAATAGCAGATGCTGATGAAGAGGAAGAGGAAGAGTACTACGCGCTCAATGACGTAGTCGTTGGTCGAAACGACATCCGCATGATAAATATGGCTCTATATTCAAACGGAGACTACATTTGCTCCTATGCGGCTGATGGATTGATATTGGCGACGCCAACCGGTTCAACAGCATATTCACTGGCGGCTGGCGGACCTATCCTCAATCCCGAAATGGATGCTATAATCGCGACACCTATTGCGCCGCACTCTCTTGCGTCTCGGCCTCTTGTTTTCGATGCCGGAGAGGTGCTGACTCTCGAGATAACATCCCATACCGATGTCGCAGTGATGACTATTGACGGCCAAGTATCCAGACGGCTCATGAAGGGTGATCGGGTTCGGGTCAGGAAAGCCCATTACTACACCAGACTTGTGCGTTTTCGGGAAAATTCATTCTACCATGTCCTTCGGTCCAAGTTGCACTGGGGGGTTCTTCCAAGTCGCGATTCCTCCAGTAGTGACTGAACAAACTCTCGATTCAGTCGTTTTCTTATACGGATGACTCACTCTGCCGTGTCTATGTGTTTATTGGGTTGACAGATACCGGCATAAGCAGTTTCTTTGTCATGGAGGGTATCCCTCGCCGCCGTAACGCATGGAGGGATTTCATTATGAGAACATTTATGATTGCTGTGGTGACGGTGGTGGGTTTGTCCATCGGTACGACCACAGCAGATGGTGCGGATACCTTCGACCGCATAATCGTAAAGCTTGAAGCTGAATCCAGTAGCGCCGACCGAACCCCCTACACTGATGCTATTCAGGACCTGTCGAATAGAAGGCTAATCAAAGAGGAGACCGCTCTATTCATCGAGAGTGCGGCGAAACAATCTCGTAACAGATCAGCCATTGCTGAGTTTCCGCATAAGTTATACAGAGTGATCGTATTGGAAGACGCCGAAGATCTCGAAACAACACTACAGCAATTGAACAGCACGCCGGGCGTTATATACGCCGAGCCTGATTATCCGATTGAGCTGTTCGAGATACCGAATGATCCTTATTTAACCAGACAGTGGGGCTTGCGCAACACGGGGCAGGCTTATCTTGGAATTGACAGAATCGATGGACCAAACAATGACGTTCTCGTGCTGAAGCAGGGTGCTTCGGGCTCAGATATTCACGTTGAGGCGGAGTGGAACTCGAACGATCCGACGGTCAGACCGTTGATCGTCATAATCGACACGGGGCTGGATACCGGCCATCCAGATATAGCTGACAATCTCTGGACCAACCCGGGAGAGATTCCCGGCAACGGTTTAGATGACGATCACAATGGGTTCGTGGATGATGTTCTGGGATGGGATTTCTCCGGTGACGAGACGGCTATAGGAGAGATCATTGTCGGTGATAATGACGTGTCGGATAGTGTGGGGCATGGTACACATTGCTCGGGGATAATCGGCGCTACCTCGAATAACGGCCTCGGTGTTACCGGTGTGTGTCAGGATGCACAGGTCGTCGGTCTTAAGATCTTTCCGAATGCGCTGATGAGTATCGCATCGCTGGCTGTTATTTATGCTGTTGAGATAGGCGGGGATGTAATCAATATGAGCTGGGGAAGCCCATATAGTTCGAGGACGCTTCTTGAAGCTCTGCGGTACGCGAGATCGAACGGCGTGCTTCCGGTGGCGGCATCGGGTAATTTCGGTGATGATAGAATCTTGTTCCCTGCATCCCTTGATGTGGTTCTGACAGTCGGAGCATGCAATTCCAACGACGAAGTGACTTTCTTCTCGTCGATCGGCAACTCGTTAGATGTCGTTGCTCCTGGCCGCGATGTTCTTTCTCTTCGCGCGGCGGGCACCGACATGTACGCGCAGAACGGCGAGCCGGAGATTCGCATAATCGATTATTATTATTATCTGGCGGACGGTACGAGCATGGCTGCGCCTCATGTCTGTGGGGTTGCCGGGGTTTTGCTGGCACACTCGCCTGGGCTTACGCCTGACGAGCTGCAGGACATTACCACAACGAGCGCGGACGACTACATTTTTCCTTACGGCAACACCGATACGTCGTTTTACGGATGGGATCGATATTCGGGCCATGGGCGAGTGAATTTGGAGGCGGCGCTCTCCCTGCTTGATGGCACGATGGCCAAAATCAGTTCACCATACAGTGGTCAGATGGTTACTGCCGATGTTGACATTGTTGGGTATGCATTCTCTGCATCGGGCGGCGACTATATAATCGAGCTGAGCGAGACTCGTGATCAGAATGGCTGGGAACAGATTGCCTCCGGCACTGCGAATGTCACTGGTGGCTATCTCGGAACGCTACCCGTATCAGGCCGAACCGGTGATTACACTCTTAGACTTACTGTCGATGGAACTGCAACGTCTTCCAGACGGCTAACGTTGGCACCGGAAAGATTGTTCACCGTCAATTCGCCGCAGTCGGGCGAGACGGTGTTGTGGTTTCTGACGGTGCGCGGCTCCGTTCTGGATCCGGAGTTTGAATCGTATAGAGTTGAGCTTAAGTCAATCGAGCCGTCCAGCAACTGGGATGAGATCTACTCATCGACTAGAGTTGTAGTGGATTCACTACTCTGCGAGGCGTCGCTGGGACGCTTCATATCTGGCGATTATACCTTGCGCGTCACTCTGGTCACATCATCCGGCGAGTTCGGCGAGGACATTCCGATTACTATCCAGGACAAGCTGATGGGCGCATTTCCTCAGCATGGTCCGCTCAATGGAACTCTTCATTACGCTCCAACATTGTGCGATGTTGACGGCGATGATACGTCGGAAGTGATAGTCTCTACTTCTGAGGGAATCGCGGTCTTTAGAGCGGACGGGACACCTTTCTGCTGCGGCTGGCCAAATCTCTATGGTGTTGACTGCTATGGTGCGCCGTCAGCTTACGATATAGACGGCGATGGTCTGAGTGAGATTGCTGTCTGTAGCGAATTTGGCCTGAATCTCTTCGATGCCTGGGGTGCCAAGATGGACAGCTTTCCGAAGGAGATACCGAGCGCGCTGCTGGCAAACAGTTTTTCTACACCACTACTGGCGGACATAGATACGGACGGTCAGCATGAAATCCTCTGGATTTCCGATGATGGTGAAGTGTACGCCTATCGACCGAACGGCATGTCGTATTTCGCAAGCCTCGACGGCTGGTTTGCGAGCACTCAGGCGGGCTACTTCTTCGGTTCGATTGTGCCGTTTGTTTTCAGTACTGATCTCGAGAATGATGGGGAGATTGAGGTTATTGCGAGTTTCTCTTCCGCGAGACATGGTGGTGGACTGTATGTCTGGCAAGCAAAGAACGGTCAGCCAAGAGGGGGCCATACTGAGGCGCTGATTGCCTCGTTGGGGAAACTCCGCGGTGGATGCATTGCGGATTTCAATAACGACGGCGAGTATGAAATCGGAGTAGTCGGCCGCACCCAGGTAGAAGACACAGTTTACGCGGCTATTCTGGATGGTGACGGCAATTACCTGCCGGGCTGGCCTGTGTATCTCAACGATCGACTCAATTTTCTCGTGAATTATCCGGCTGCAGGGGACGTGGACGATGACGGCTATCCCGACCTGGTCTTCACGATATCCTCTGCATTCAATGATGGTGAGATATATGTTCTACGTTACGACGGGACACCGTACCGGCCAAACCTGTCGGAGGATGGAAGCTGGTTTGCGACTCTGTCTGGCGCGCTTGGGTGCCCGGTTCTGGGCGACGTCTCTGGAGACGGAGATGTTGACGTAGTTGTCAGGGCTGGCTCTGTCTTTCCCGGTAGCGCATACGAGCGGATATTTGCGCTGGACAATGACGGTCAGATACTCAGTGGTTGGCCCATTTACACGTTTGCCGGTTTGATAGCGACCTCGACCATTCATACGCCGATTCTTGCGGATGTTGATAATGACGATATGCTCGATTTGATATGTACATCCGATGATGGTCAGGTATATGTATGGAAGCTTGAGACACCTTACGATCCGGAACTTATCCCGTGGGGGCAGTATTTACATGATAGCCGAAGATCGGGTATCCTGCCACGCGACACTCTGATTACTGCGGCTGATTTTCCTGCTCCCGAACAGTTGCCCGGGGAATTCACTCTGGGACAAAATTACCCGAACCCATTTAATTCCGGTACTCGGATAGACTTCGAGATTGAATCAACCAGTGACGTGACTATTGAGATATTCAATGTTCTCGGTCAGAAAGTGCGGACCTTGCTCGACGAGTCGCTCAAGTTCGGTAAACACTTTGTCAATTGGGACGGCATGGACGACAGGAACAGCGAAGTAGCTTCCGGTGTGTACTTCTACCGCATGAAAGCAGGCTCACATGTTGAGCTCCGCAAGATGGTGAAACTCGAGTAGCAAATATGCGAATGCCCAAACCCCTTCTGCTGCCGCTCGCCGCATTGATCGTGCTGCCCCTCCTGCTGGCATCCGCTGATGCACGCGAGGTCGAAACCTTTTCGCCGAATCTGAGAGTATCACTCGAATCGGACTTTCTGTGGCGGTCAGTGCGGGATGTTCAGTATCAAAATGGTTTGATATATCTGTTGATGGTCAACGGCCTTCAGATTTACGATGGGGGAGTCGATTTCATAGCACCCCAGCTTGTGTCTCAATTGAGCCTGGATTATCCCTACGTAAACATGATAGTCGGAGGGAACAATGCGGACTTACTGACAAGAGATGGCCTGCTTACAATTGCAGATATCTCTCATTCGGATATGCCGCTCAAGTTAGGGAGCGTGAGGCTGGCAGACACCGTTTTCGACTATGTTTCATCTGAGGTTGCCGGTTATGCTGCCTGTGGATTCGAGGGAATTTATGTTGTCAACCGCAGTGACCCGTCCGACCTGGACATTTCCGCAATGCTCACGGAGGGTGTCCACTTGACATCCGTGGCACTCGTCGGAGATTTTCTATACGCAGGTGATGATTATAATGGCATTCTGATCTACAGTCTGGAAGATCCGCTTAAGCCGTATCTGTTCGATGTCATCTTCTATCCCAAGCCGGTGCGAGACATAGCATTTGACGATGAACGATTCTATATTGCGTATGGCGATTCGGGCGTGATATCCTACGACGTGGGTCTACCCGGGCAACTACTCCGTGGGCGCGAATATCGGACCGAGTCGGCTGCTATTGGCGTCAGTGTGGTCGGAAATCTGCTCTTTGCCGATGATCTGATGGGGGATTTCTACGTGTTCAATCTCGAATCTGACGAGCCGAGGTTCGTTGTTGATGACAGAGATGTGCCAGGCCGCTTCGACTTCCGCCGAAGGAACGATCGTGATTACCTTTTTCTTACTGATAAGATTGGCGGGTTTGACATAATATCGATCGACGAGGGTGCTGAACCGAATCAGGTTTGGCAGTATCCGGGTGCGGACCTCATATCGAGCGTTGCGCTCATTGATAGCTTCGCTGCAATTGCAGGCGCCGACGATGATCTGTCTATCTGGCGTGCCGGAACCGGAACATACCCACAGTTCTTCACCTTCGTGAATTCATCTACCCGGTATTCTTTTGTCACAGGACTTGGATCGGTGCTATTCGTCGCAGAGAACAGTCTTCCAGCGAACAGCTTTATCCATTTGGTGTATTCCGATGAGCCATGTTGCGAGTTTGGCATCAGGAAAAGCCTGCTGGCTGTTTCTGATATTCTCGATATCAAAGCCGAACCGGGTGATAGCGGCACAATAGAGCTGACTGCGTTCGGCCCAAGCGGTGTTACTGTCATAACACTCGGGCTGCCGGGTGATCCGCCAGCTGACAACTACTTCGTGATCGAAGCAACGTTCTCGCCCTCAAGAACCCCGCTCACTGCAGGTGAGAGACACGATGGTTATCTATATACGGCTTCCACCAAGGGAGGAGGCGGTCAGATATTTGATGTGACTTCGCCATCGAGCCACCTGGAGCCGCCGCTCGTTGGATCATTCGATGTGGATGGCAGGGCCTACTGCATTGAGGTCGTAGATTCGATTTGTTATGTTGGCAGTTCCCGGGGGCTGGATATTCGCTCGATGAGCGGTTTCCTCGTCGGAGCGAGACTGGAGATGGTTTTTCCGGAGTATGACGTCTTTGATCTGGAGTTCGACTGGGATGACAGCCTGATGTTTGCCGCGCTTGGTGAAGACGGCGTCGGTGTATTCGATGTCTCGGATATTGGTGCTCCGGACATTCTGACACGCCTCTCGACACCCGGATTCGCTGAGGTTATCGATGTGTCGGGTGGGAGGCTGGTGGTGTCCGACAGATACTCGGTGCTGGTGTTCGACTATATCCTCGATAAATCATCGAATCAACCAATTCTGCCATCGAATTACGCACTGTCTCAAAACTACCCGAATCCATTCAACAATGTCACGCACATTGAATTCTCTATCGGAGGAGATGCTGCATCCAGACCTGTAGAACTCAGAATTTTCAATGCTCTCGGTCAGGCTGTGACCACTCTCGTCGAGGGCGATCTGCAGCCCGGCGTGCATCACTTCACGTGGAATGGCAGAGATTCTTACGGCGAAGAGGTTGCCACCGGTGTCTACTTCTATCGCCTTACTGTCGATGATGCCCGCTCGGCCAAGAAAATGGTGCTGCTGAAGTAAAGCCCGATCGCGCATCAGATCTGCGGATGGACTTCAGGCTGGCATCTCCTCGGAACTCACTCTTCCAAATAACGTATGAGACAATGGGCAATTGTGCTGGCTCAACCGGAGAACAATGACCTTGACACCATGTATCCAATTTCATAAGTTTCGTATGAATCCAAG
>JAHJOQ010000130.1 GCA_018820315.1 Candidatus Zixiibacteriota bacterium
ATCGAGAAACGATTCCTGACATTCCTCGGTGATACCCCCCTCAAGAGTGTTGACGATGAACTCGAAAAGCTCCGTGCGGCTGCGGTTGAGAAACTCGATGATGCTGTCGATGAGCGCCGTCTGGAGAAGAACCAGCTTTTGCGAAGGCTAATTGCGCGACGCTGCATCTATGGTGTGGATATCAATCCGCTCGCTGTCGAACTGGCGAGACTCTCCGTCTGGATTCACACATTTGTACCGGGATTGCCGCTTTCTTTCCTCGATCACAATCTCGTCTGCGGGAATTCGCTTGTTGGGATTGCGACATTCGAGGAAGTTTCTGAAGAGGCTATTCCGGTCGGTGAAACTCGAAGCCTGTTCCATCCGCAATTGAAGAGCTACATGGGTGATTCCGCAGACCGAATCCGTGCTTTCCGTGGTCTATTGGATGCGTCCATCGAGGACATCGAAGAAGCAAGAGAAGCACACTCCGCTGTCAGACGCGCTCTGCAGGGGCTGAATGCGCTCTTTGATATCATTCCGCTCGACGCATCGACGAGTCCTTCAGCGCGTATCTGCCGTCCGGTATAGCCGGGTTGTTCAAGGACATCAAAACTCTCGACGACTTATTTGGGATTTCTGCCCACAAGAGAGCAGTCAAAGCAACTACGGCGATTCCACCATTCCATTTCCCTGTCGCGTTTCCGGAAGCATTTCTGCGTGAACATCCCGGTTTTGATGTAATCATAGGGAATCCGCCATGGGAAGAAGCTACTATCGAAGAGTTCGCCTTCTGGGCGAGACACTTTCCCGGTCTGCGAGGAATGAAGCAAGCAGACCAGGAAGTTCTAAAGAAGAAGTACAGGAAAGATCGACCCGACCTGGCTCAAAACCTGGAAAATGAAATCCAGGAGAACAAACTCCTTAGGCATGCACTGACTACAGGCCCATATCCAGGAATGGGCACAGGTGACCCTGACTTTTACAAGGCGTTTTGCTGGCGGTTCTGGCATCTGGTGCGACATGACGGCGGCCGGATCGGTGTAGTGTTGCCGAGGTCGGCGTGGTTCGCTAAGGGATCAGAGCTGTTCAGAAAGGAAGTTTTTGCAAGAGGCAGAGTCGAGGATATCACTTGCCTTCTTAATAGCGGTCATTGGGCTTTTGACGATGCAGAGGCAAGATATACGATTGCCCTTTCATCAGTGCGCAGAGGTGAGTCGAATGCAAAGAAGGAGACAGTCAACCTACGCGGCCCGTATCGCAATCTGGCGCTTTTCAGATCAGGAGTTGCAAGGCCACCTGTCACATTCAAAGCCGCAGATATCCTCGACTGGACTGAGACCGCCTCACTTCCACTTCTGCCATCCGAGGAATCAGCTGACGTCTTTCTGCAACTCCGCAAAGCTCCTCGACTTGACGCTAACACCGGCGCGTGGAGCTGCCGACCTTACACGGAGCTCCATGCCACAAACGATAAAAGGTTCATGACGTTCGCTGATGTGGCCCCCAAAGGCTACTGGCCTGTCTACAAAGGCGAATCATTTGACATTTGGAGACCCGACACTGGAAAGTACTATGCCTGGGTTGATCCACAGACAGTGATGGATCACCTGCAGAAGAAACGGGAGCGAGGGCACAAGAATGCGCGCTCGGCATTTCACGAGTTCTCTAAGGATTGGATAGAGGGTCCGAGCACACTTCCGTGTCTCCACCCTCGAATCGCGTTCAGAGATGTAAGTCGGTCTACAGATTCGCGAACTGTCAGGGTTGCGCTTGTACCCCCTGAAGTGGTGATAACCAATCAGGCTCCATTCCTCCTGTGGCCGCGAGGAGATTATTCTGAAGCAATCTTTGTTCTGGCCATTCTCTCTTCTCTGCCGCTCGATTGGTACGCTCGGCGATTCGTAGAAACTCATCTGAATTTTCATGTGCTTGAGCCGTTTCCTATTCCGAGACCAGACGCTGACAGCCCCCTGAGAGTGCGTGTTATCCAGCTCGCAGGTCGCCTGGCATGCCCTGATAAGCGGTTTGCTGAATTCGCAAAAGCTGTCGGTGTCAAGTGCGGGTCGCTCAAAGATGACGAGAAAGAAGATATGATTCACGAGCTGGATGCGGTCGTGGCTCATCTGTACGGCTTGAATCAGAAGCAGTTGACCCATATATTCGAAACATTCCACGAAGGCTGGGATTACGAAGATCGCCTTCGGGCGACGTTGAAGCATTTTAAGGAATGGAAGAAGAAGCTGTGAGCAAGGGAATGCGAAATCGAATGTGGTCACAATTTGTGACCAGCTAAGAGCTTGGGAGTTAATGCGATACGAACTTGAAGTCGCAAATTGCGACCGCAGGATGATAGGCGACGATATTAAGTGAATCGCAGAACTTGAAATGCCAAATTGGAACACCAAGACGAGTTGTTTCGGACCAGCGGATGTGGTTGATCGCAATTGCCACTTGCTGCCGCGTACCACGGGAGGGTTTCTCCTATGACGCCAGAGAAAGCTCTTGTGCGGTCGCAATCGATTGAAAGCCTAATACTGAGCATCCGCGACCAAAGAGTGATGCTTGACCGTGACCTGGCTAAGCTATACGGTGTATCCACTAAAGCTCTCAATCAGGCCGTCAAACGGAATTCTGATAGGTTCCCGCCAGATTTCATGTTCAGACTCGCGAAAGACGAAAAAGACTATGTGGTCACAAATTGTGACCACCTCCATAACCTCAAATATTCCAAGGTCTTACCTCACGCGTTCACTGAACATGGTGCAATCATGCTGGCGAGTGTGCTGAATTCGCAGCAGGCAATTGAGACAAGCGTCTTCGTGGTGAGAGCCTTCGTGCGCATGCGGGAAATACTGGGCCGTCAGAAGGAACTCGTAGGCAAGATTGAGCAGATTGAGCGCAAAGTAGGCCAGCACGACGAAGATATAAAGGCACTCGTTGCGGCTATCAAACAACTAATCATTCCCCCTGAACCGAAGAAGAAGCAGATAGGATTCAAGTAAGCGTGGCCTTCTATGAGCAAACCTGAATTTGTTGACAATCGCGATGGAAACACACTTGGCAAGGCATTGTCTGCGCACCTCGACTGGCTTGAGGAAACTTACGCCAAGCCGGTAGACCTTGCCATCGCCACAGGCTATTTCAATCCGGGCGGGTTCGCTCAGATAGCGGATCATCTTGACGGTGTCGCGAGTCTCCGACTCCTCCTCGGAGCTGAGCCCCTCTCCCCGCCTGCGATTCCGATTCGCGACCCAATGAAGGATCCGAAAGGGGCGAGATTCAGCGAGAAGATTCTCAACGACAAGCTGAATGAGAGTGAAGAAGGGATTCGACGAGACCGCAATCTGCTCGACTTCAGTCCGCAAGTCGATAAGACCGTCAAACACCTGCTCGAATTCCTAAGCTCCGGCAAAGTCGAGGTTCGCCGTTATGTACGCGGCTTCCTTCATGGCAAAGCCTACATCTTCTCGACCGACGAAGGTGTTCTCGCCGGATCGTCCAATTTTACCGCAGCCGGACTCTCATCGAATCTCGAATTGAATCTTGGTCACTATCAGCCGGGGCTTGTGGTGCAGGTCAAAGAGTGGTTCGACAGCTTGTGGGATGAGGCTGTGCCATACGATCTCGCGAGCATTTATCAGGAACGATACGAGGCATATGATCCATATCTGATTTACCTTCGAGTGCTCTGGGAGCTGTACAAAGATGACATGAATGCGGAACGTCAGCCTAGCGGCCGGATTCCGCTGACAACATTTCAGAAT
>JAHJOQ010000131.1 GCA_018820315.1 Candidatus Zixiibacteriota bacterium
CATTCTGAAATGTTGTCAGCGGAATCCGGCCGCTAGGCTGACGTTCCGCATTCATGTCATCTTTGTACAGCTCCCAGAGCACTCGAAGGTAAATCAGATACGGGTCATATTCCTCGTATCGTTCCTGATAAATACTTGCGAGATCGTATGGCACAGCCTCATCCCACAAGCTGTCGAACCACTCCTTGACCTGCGCTACAAGTCCCGGTTGATAGTGACCGAGGTTCAATTCCAGATTAGAGGATAGCCCTGCTGCCGTGAAATTTGATGATCCGGCGAGAACACCTTCGTCGGTCGAGAAGATGTATGCCTTGCCATGAAGAAATCCTCGTTCGTATCGGCGAACCTCGACTTTGCCGGAGCTCAGGAATTCGAGCAGGTGTCTGACGGTTTTATCGACTTGCGGACTGAAGTCCAGTAGATTGCGATCTCGACGTATCCCTTCTTCACTCTCATTCAGCTTATCGTTAAGGATCTTCTCATTGAATCTCGCGCCTTTCGGATCTCTCATTGGATCACGAATCGGAATCGCAGGCGGTGAGAGAGGCTCAGCTCCGAGCAGAAGCCGAATACTGGCAATACCGTCGAGATGATCGGCGATTTGAGCGAACCCGCCCGGATTGAAATAGCCGGTTGCGATAGAAAGGTCTACCGGCTTGGCATAGGTTTCGGCAAGCCAGTCAAGGTGCGCAGACAATGCCTTGCCAAGTGTGTTTCCGTCGCGGTTGTCAACAAATTCAGGTTTGCTCATAGAAGGCCACGCTTACTTAAATCCTATCTGCTTCTTCTTCGGTCCAGGGGGAATGATTAGTTGTCTGATAGCTGCGACGAGTGCCTTTATGTCGTCATCGTGCTTGCCTACTTTGCGCTCAATCTGCTCGATCTTGCCTACAAGTTCTTTCTGACTGGCCAGTATCTCCCGCATGCGCACAAAGGCTCTCACTACAAAGACGCTTGTCTCGATAGCCCGATCTGAGTTAAGTACGTTGGCCAGCATTATCGCGCCGTGTTCTGTGAAGGCATATGGCCGGGTACGTCGGCCTCCTCGACCCTGCTTTGAAGTCGCAATTTGCGACTTCAAAGCCGTAACCTCTTGTGGTGCAAGCTGAAACATGAAATCCTCAGGGAAGCGGTCCAGATTCCGCTTCACCTGCTCGTTGAGCCGCTTGGTCTCTACTCCGTAGAGTTCAGCTATGTCGCTGTCCAGCATAACCCGCTGTCCGCGAACCACATAGATCATGCTTTCGATTTTGGCAATTTGTACGGATTGCGCGCTTTGTGTCATGTGGCACGACCCTTAGGATTTAGTGATTCTTCCTTTGAGGCCAGTCCTCTCATTCTGGTCATCTTGATATTCCAATTTGGCATTTCAAGTTTTGCCATTCAGACCATCTAATAGTCTATGGTTTTGAGGTCGCAAATTGCGACTTCAAAATTGCAATCTCCTGTGGCGATGTCTTGAGCGTGAAATCGCCGGGGCGCTGCTTCACATTATACATCTTTCCCTTTGTCTTTCCGGGGCACAGTGTCCACTTGCCTGGAATCTCCTTCGCCGACTCTTCGTCTTTTCGACTCATAGCTCCTTGCGGCAAGAGCGATGACTGCACCTATAAGAGCTACAGATGCACCAATGAGCGTAGGAATCATGAATTTGAATGAATCAGAATGCGAATTCAACATGCTATACTGTGTGTCAGACAAGTAAACGAATACTGTCATTAGAGCCGCGGTGACTCCCAACATCATGCTTGTCATACTGACCATTTGTGATCTGTATTTCACCATGTCAGATATTCTGCCAGGTTCCGCAGTTTTGTCCTTTGCATCTATCTCGGCAGATTCCGTTGGCAAGAACGACTTTAGTTGCTCACAATATGACTGCTTCGTACTAGCGGAGATGAAGCTGGAGTCCATTATCTCCTTCGTGAGTTCTTCACCGATTTCCGTTGGCTTGTACAGATCGTTCTTGTCAACTCCATGTCTTCGAGCAGTGGCATTTATTAGCATCTCAACAAAAAGTCGACTTGGGACGTGCCCTTCGGAGATACCTGGTCGGATTGCATAAATCACCTCGTGGTTTGCCAAAAGCAGTTTCTGCA
This sequence comes from Candidatus Zixiibacteriota bacterium, assembly GCA_018820315.1. Taxonomy (NCBI): domain Bacteria; kingdom Pseudomonadati; phylum Candidatus Zixiibacteriota; species Candidatus Zixiibacteriota bacterium. Next base: position 2,100 of record JAHJOQ010000131.1, read on the forward strand.
AATACTCTCGTCGATCCTTGCGTGAGAGAACCGTCCGAGAGATTACAGTCACAATAAGTCCGCTTAGAATGCCGCAACCAATGCCGACAACCCACGGGTCGCTCAACCATTCCAACATGATTAGATTCCTTTCCCCCGACCGGACATATAATGCCATTCAGACAACCAGATGCTCAACGGTTTTGAGGTCGCAAATTGCGACTTCAAGTTCATATCACATTAACTCCCGACCGCTTAGGCGGTCACAATCTGTGACCACATTCGATTTCTCATTCAGTTATCCACAGCTTCTTCTTCCACTCCTTAAAATGCTTCAAAGTCGCTCGAAGGCGATCTTCGTAATCCCAGCCTTCATGGAATGTCTCAAATATATGGGTCAACTGCTTTTGATTCAAGCCATACAGATGAGCCACAACCGCGTCCAGCTCGTGAACCATGTCTTCCTTCTCGTCATCCTTGAGCTGGCCATACTTCACTCCGACGACTCTTGCGAATGCAGCAAACCGCTTGTCGGGGCAAGCAAGACGACCGGCGAGTTCGACTATTTGCATGGAGAGCACACCATCGGTGCTTGCGCGAGGAACTGGGAACGAATTGAACAAATAGAAATTCAGGGCCTCCTCTACAAATCGACGGGAATACCAGTCGAAGATAAGCGATGACATTATGCCCAGGACATAAGCTTGGTCAGGCGTACTTCCCTTCGGCCAGAGTAGATATGGTCCTTTGTTGGTTATCACTACTTCTGGTGGCACGACGGAGACTATTACGGTACGCTGATTTGTCCGATTTGTGACATCGCGAAACGCTATTCGAGGGTGAAGACACGGTAGCGTGCGGCGATCTTCTATCCAGTCCTTCGAGAACTCGTGAAAAGCAGAGCGTTTATTCTTGTGCCCTCGTTCGCGTTTCTTTTGCAGGTGCTCCATGATCTCATTTGGATCGGCCCATGCGTAGTACTTACCAGTGTCGGGGTTCCAAATGTCAAATGATTCGCCTTTGTAGACAGGCCAGTAGCCTTTGGG
>JAHJOQ010000132.1 GCA_018820315.1 Candidatus Zixiibacteriota bacterium
CGATTGATATACTCGTGGAACGATAAATCCAAAAAACGGCACGGTGACGAAGGCAAGTATCGAATATACCGCTGAGAACGAGGCTCGCCTTTCGGGCTGGGCAATCGACTGCCGCAGAGCGAAATACGCCCCGTAAATCACAAGCAGAATAAGAATCGAGGTCTGCCTCGGGTCCCAGTTCCAATATGTGCTCCATGCAACTTTGGCAAAAATAGAGCCGGAGACAGTCGCAGCGAAGCAAAACATCAATCCGAGCCCGGCGGCCATGGCGGCCTTGCTGTCTGCGATGGGATCCTTTCTCTTCAAATACAGGATGCTCTGCACCATAGCATGAGCAAACGCGATAAACGACACGAATGCGAACGGAACATGATAGTAGAATATCCTTGATGCAGGTGCCCATGACGGACCAGTTGAAAACTTGAAAGCTACCAGATCCGTGATATCCAGAATACCATTCCCATTTAGGTCTTTTGAACCATCCACCGGCATAATAGACGGCCCACCGTTGAACACAGATACAGTTATGTAGGCGACGTCATCAATGCCAGAGCCCGACATGGGCGGCGGAGTTGTAAAACTAAAGACGATCATTACCGCCATATAAACGAACAGCAAGATTTTCAAAATGGTCATCTATTCACTCCAGACATATTCGAATAAAATATACGACAGTGTTATCACGATTATTGGATAAGCTATCAGAATTTTTATGTAATTCCACATGTCAGCCGGATTGCCTCCCTGGAGCGCGATGTCTGTCGCAGTCATAGCAGAAAGCAGCACCGGAAGCAGTAGTGGGAAGGACAGGACCGCAAACAAGGCGCCTTTAACCGACGCCTTCGATACAATCGCGGCTATGATTGTCGTCGCTGACGCGATACCGAAGGACCCGAGCGCAACAACCAGAAGAAAGCGAGATACCGATGGCAAATCGAGATCCATGAGAACTATGTAAAGCGGCACAAGAATTACCAGAAGAAATACGCTCAGGGCAAGGCTAAAGAGGAGTTTACCTGCATAGACTACTCCCGGATCGGCGAATATTCGAAGCGTATCCGCCGTCTTCGACTCCTCCTCCTTGATGAAACTTGCAGCGAGCGCCTGCATCGATGAAAACAGGATGATTATCCAGATGAATGAAGCATGAAGTGACGACGAGACAACCTCCTGACCGATGGTCAAGCCGACTACGATCAAAGTGATCACGGCAAACATTGCCAGTGCATTCAGCGCATATCGCGTGCGGAGCTCACACCGGATATCCTTGGCAGTCAATGCCAGCACTCTTCTAACCCAGCTGGACAAACTTACCCCCGAATCTCAGCTCGTCTTCTTCGTTAGTTGCGAATATCAGCAACCCGTTCTTCAGTTGCTCTAGCATTACGCCATAAACCATCTCCTTGCCAACTTCATCGAGATTCGCAGTCGGTTCGTCGAGCAATAATACCGGAGGCGAAGAAAGCAGTGAGGCTGCATACTTGAGTCTCTGCTTCATACCGGATGAATAAGCTCCAAACAGGTCCTTGCCTCTGTCTCTAAGACCTACCCGGTCGAGGACTTCTCCCATTTCACTGCGAGTGCAACTCCTGCCGGACACGCTGCAAAGAAACCCGAGGTTCTCAAAACCGCTCAGCTCATCATACAGGTTGGCTTCAGGTGAGACCAATCTCGTAAGACTGCGTCTCACAGCTTCGTCCGCAGGTTTGCCCTGCACAAGAAGTCTGACTTCCCCCGATGTGGGAGCGAGCAATCCGGCGATTATCCTCAGCAGAGTCGATTTGCCAGAACCATTTGGACCAGCGATGCAGAGAGATTCACCAGCGGAGCACTCGAACTGGAGTCCATCAAAGACTCTGCGATAGCCGAACCGGCGGGTCAGCCCTTCAGCGCTCAGTGTAATCTTGTCCAATCTATCCTCGATCATCCCGGCTAAGTTACACTTTATCTGATTTTGGTCAACAGAAACTTGAGCAAACTAGTCCCTTAATAGACCTGCCGCGATCGGAGAGGCACGTAAACGACTCATTTCTAAGGAATTAGATCAGACGATGCGGGCGGGCTGCCTGAAAGCTAACCGACCAGATTTCCGATGCGTTGCCAGCGCACTCGTCTATGGAAGTTTGCGATGTTGTAGCTCAAAGACTTGAATATCGAAATCGGATCGCTCCAGTCGATGCCGGGTGCATGGCTATCCGGCACCCAGGAGAAGTGGACAATCATTGCGCGCCCCATGACATTGCTCCTTGGCACAAAGCCCCAGAAGCGAGAATCAAAGGAATTGTCGCGATTGTCACCCATCATGAAGTACTGACCATCAGGCACCCTCACCGGACCGTAGTTGTCCCTGATTCCATCCAAGGAACTTTGCGGCTTAACACGAGCGTCAGTGTGCTTGGAATGCTCAGGATCCTCGATTAGAACGCCGTCGACGTAAACCAACTTGTTTCGGATCTCAACAGTCTGTCCAGGTACGGCGACGCAGCGTTTGATATAATTGACTTCGGGGTTTCGAGGAAATTTGAATATCACGATATCGCCCGGCTCCGGATCGTCGAATGCAGGCAGATGGATCGGCAGCAGAGGAATCTTGGCACCATACACGAACTTGTTTCCGAGGATGAAGTCACCGGTCATAAGCGTGTCCTCCATCGATCCGGACGGAATGTTGTACGCTTCCACTAAGGATGTCTTTATGATCAGAGCTATAATCAGCGCACTGCCGAACAGCTTTACGTATTCCCAGATTACAGACCCGATCCTCTTTGACGTTGCAGAAGTCATGTCGTTACCTGCCTGACTATGCGTTAGAGAAAAGCGTACTTTCCGATTCACATTCCTTGAGCTATCACCCATCATACACAACCCTCACAGGCGAAGCTTCAATGAACACTTCAGAATATAATACTCTCTTCACCGGGGATTGTTTCATGATAGTGTAAATACAGGGTGGCTATGATACAGGCATCCCGAGCCGGTTCCACCTGACTCGGTCATAAAAGTTGACAAAGTTATACAAAAGTGAGTGTGTCATACTGAGTGGGTTCGACAAGGAGATCGCAGGGGCATTTGAATCTTCACCCCACGAAAGATATAAGAACAGTGCCTTGCCCAGGATGTTCTCCCTCGGCACACAACCCCAGAACCTGGAGTCATACGAATGATCTCTGTTATCTCCCATCATGAAGAACTGGTCCGCCGGCACCCTATATGGCCCAAAATTATCTCGATTCCACGCCTGACTTCCCTTCTCCGGTTCGCTCATATCCGAATACTTGGTGAATGCATCATCTTCGAATCTCTTCCCGTCCACATACACTACCTTGTTCTTCAATTGGACAGTCTGTCCCGGCCCAGCAACACATCGCTTTACATAGTTGAGACTCGGATCAAGCGGGAACTTGAATATGACGACATCGCCCGGTCGAGGATCTCTGATGGCTGGAAGACGCATATCCGAGAACGGTATCCGTGCTCCATAGATGAATTTGTTGGCAAGGAGAAAGTCTCCGATTAGGATCGTGTTCTCCATGGATCCGGTAGGAACCCGATAGCCTTCGATCACGAAGTGTTTGAGCGGGAGAACCATCAGAAAAGCGATAGCGAGGGACTTGACGTATGAGAGAATCTCATCGAACGACCCTTTCTTGACCTTCGGGCTGCGATCCTTCTTCGACTTTGTTTCTCTCTTCTTCGCCATCGAGCAATTGCCAGAGCTGTTTGAGCCAGCGATCATTCACCCTATCTGCTCTTGCAGATCACCAGGTGAACCACCGCACTATGTCATTATATGTAACAAACACTATCAATGTTATCAGAAAAGCAAGTCCCACTTGCTGCACTGCCGCGCGTTGCTTCAGCGTCATAGGTCTGCGCCTCGAAATCTCGATGCCGAGGAAGACAAGGTGTCCGCCGTCGAGAACCGGTATCGGCAGGATGTTGAGTATAGCGAGATTAACAGAGAGCATCGCGATGAACTCAAATAGAGCCGCAGCCCCGAGCCTTGCGGCATCACCTGAGATTTCTGCAATGAATAGCGGTCCACCAATCAATTTCGGAGATACCTGCCCCGATATCAGATTCCACAGAAATCCAAATATCATCGTAGTCATCTCCCACGTTCGTTCTGCTCCCCGCTGAATCGAAGCAACGAAACCTATCGGTTCCCACCACGATTTCTGATAAAACCCTATCTTCCCGACAGCTTGTTTCTTCCCCTTCATCGACATCGCCGTGTCGATTGATGTCACAAGGCTTAAGGTCCGAATCTCATCTCCGCGCTTGTATTCGAGCGTCAGCTCCTCACCCACTTTCGCCGAAATGGCTTTGGAAAGCTCGGAGAATGTCGCATAGGAAACACCATCCACCGACAGAAGAACATCATCAGCCTGCAACCCTGCATGAGCGGCAGGAGAATCCTCCACTACATTCCCGACAACCACATTATCTCTATTATACATGAGATCGCCCTGAATCAAGAAGAGCGCGAAGTATATCACAAAGGCGGCAACGTAGTTCATCAATGGCCCCGCGATAATAACCATCCCCCTCTGATAGGGACTCTTCGACATGAATTCATATGGCGCGCCCGTGTTCTCGGTTTCGTCGGGATTCTCCCCGGCCATCTTGACATAACCGCCGAGCGGAATGATAGAGATGCAATACTCCGTGTCGCCCTTCTTGAATCCAATCAGCTTTGGCGGAAATCCAAGCGAGAATTTGTCGACTCTTATGCCGACCCATTTTGCGACGAGAAAATGCCCGAGTTCGTGGACAAAAATCAGCAGCCCGAGCACGAATATCGTTGATAACAAAGTAGTCATGAGTATCCTTAGCTACACATTCCCTGTCAGACATTTAGTATACGAATCTGTCCGCATTAAGACATCAAAAACATCGCAATTTCGAAAACGTTTACTAAGTGCAAAATGTTCGTCCCCATTTGCAATTAGGCTTTAACCGGTTATTTTGCAGCAGGTTTGCCCCTGACATAAGCTCTTTCTATATAGGCTGGATCGAGCGGAAAATCAGGCTTCGCAGGAGGCTTCACTTTGCCGGTCGTCTCCATCATGCCAATCTTGTGTGCTACAGCTAGTGATGATGAGTCAGCGACATGCCCGAAAACAGTATACTTGCCATCGAGAAATGGCATCGGCCGTAGACAGATATAGAACTGGCTCGTTGCACTGTTGAGTGCGATTTTTCGCGCCATTCCGAGTGTGCCATCAACATGCTGCAGATCAGACAGTTCAGCAGGCACTTTCCACGGTCCTTCGCCCGTGCCATCCCCCTTGGGGCAACCACCCTGTATCAAAGTCTCCTTTATCACTCGGTGGAATATCAGCGAATCGTAGAATCCCATATTGACAAGTTTTGTAAGGCTGAGAACATGCTGTGGTGCGACATCAGGGTATAGATCGAGGACGATATCGCCGAGCGCCGTTTGGAGCACAACCTGTGAATCTGCGTAAGCTGCGGGATTAGCCTCCACGCTATCCTTATCGCCGGCGAATGCCATGGGAGCGATGAGTATCGTCAGGGCCAGTACCAATGCTGTTTTCATAAAATCTCCTCCAGAATATGGCCAATCTATTGCCAAATCGTGCTGCTGTCAATTTAGAAATCGATCAGCCGGAGGATTGTACACATTCTGGTGGAATCGGTTCGATGGAATCGTGGCGATGAACGCGAGATCAAAACGCGTCAATCAGCTTCTCTGCGTACACTTTGCGCGCCGTGCGATACTTGTCGGGATCGGCGTCGAGAGCTGTGAGACGACCGTCGGACTCCCACTCTCTGAATACACTGAGCATGCGATTCTTGCCCTTGGATGTCAGTCCCGCCTCGATCTCTTCGTGATCCGGCTTCAGCATGCAGTCGAACAGCTTGCCTATGCCCTCAACATCTGCATCGCCGGCAAGCTTCAGAAGTGTCTCGCTCTTGTCGGGAGTCGAGAGGATCTCAATAGACGTATTCACTGTATCGGCGATATCGGGTTCGAGACCTTCTGCGCTCATTGCGAGCACATCATCGAGCGCATCTCGCGCGCGCAACTGCGCCAAAGCAAATGACGCTTTGCTGCGAACCAGTCTGTGCGTGTCTCTTAGGGCTTCCCGCAATGCGTCGACGGATTCCTCACGATGCGGGAAATTTCTCAACACAACGCATGCCTGACTGCGCACGTTGAAATCGTTGTCTGATTCAAGAAATCGTATCGCAGCTTCGAGAACCGCTTCATTCTGAAATCTTGTCAGACGTGACATTGCTTCTGCGCGTACGAATGCATCCGGCGCAGTTAGTGCAAGCAACAGTCCTTTGAAATTTCCGGAGAGCTGCATGCTCCTGAGTTCATCAACTGTGTATGTCATATGTCCTTGACTCACATGGGTCGATATTTCGCTCGTTATCCCTATTTACCTTGTCGGCAGTGTGGTCGATTTTTTTACTATTGTGACAAATCGACTCCAGATTAGCCGGTTGCAGGTGTCGGTGCACGGGGACATACAGCAACCACATTCCGAACGGTCCTGTGGCCGCGATCTGTGATCGCGGTTCGACGAGGTCGAACGAATTACATTGGCAGAACCGCTCCAATGCGCTCTCAGAGATGACGTTGTTCGGCGTTCTTTTCAACAAGCTCTTGCGCGGGAATGACAACGCTGGATGCCTGCCATGATCTGCCACGGAATTGCACAATCGCGGCTGTCAGCAATCCAGAGTCCCATCATCGCTCGGATCGCACGGTGGACTGCCTCCGGCGAAAATATACGATATTAGAAAGACAACATCGTCAATATCAATCGCTCCCGAACAGTCTGCGTCTCCTGAGGCAAGCGGGTCGGGTGCTGATCCGCCGGCAAAGATGTACTGGATCAGATACACGACATCGTCAATATCAACTCCTCCGCTGGCATCAGCGTCGCCGCAGATATGACTCGTCGAACATCCAGCTCCGTAAGCTCCGATATCTACTCCCCATTCACCTGCTCCCACGCAGCAGGAGGTATCGTTCAAGTGGTAATCACCGTTAGCCGGATCGCAGAACGCGGGATCGCAGACGATATTACCTCCAAGTGTATCGCCATCTTCCACGTCGCAATACGTCACCCCAAATGTGGCATTAGACACGCTCCAAATTTCAGGCCCCGCGGCGGTTCCGGTGTCGCCCCAACAGATGGTGTTCTTCACATAAATCGTTGTAGTAGCTGTCGCATAGGCATACAGCGCGCCTCCCGCAAGGGCGCTATTGTACGCTATCGTATTTCCTGTGACCGGGAAGAAGCCTTCCCAGAAGGCGACGGCTCCGCCTGCCATGTTTGGTGCAGTATTATGCGCCAGGAGATTGCCTGAGAACAACCCCGCATCATCATAGGTATACTCCATCATCACTCCGCCACCACCCCGGTGAACGGTGCTACCAATGGCTGTGTTACCCGTAATAATGTTGTTGATGATGCCAACATCTTCTCCCGGCACGGCGTTTGACAAGTAGACGTGAATCCCACCGCCGCCATCTGCCGTATTGTCACTTATGATGTTCTCTCTGATTGTCCCCGAATACGTATGGAAGCAACTGATTCCGCCGCCTAACGCAGAATCACCCACTGCGCTGTTGAGTGATATCTCATTGTAGGAGATCAAATCGGTAGCGAGCACATAGCAGCATATCCCGCCTCCAATGCTGGCAGTGTTTTCCTTAATAGTGTTGTGCGTGATAACGGAGGAGCACTTGTAAAGGAGGATTCCTCCCCCCATCGTCATCACAGACGGGTAGCCCGCAGTGTCAGCGAAGTTACCGATTATCTCATTGTAACTGATTATCGGGGCGGATTCGGCAAACATCATGGCGCCACCAGCACCGGATGAGTCCTCCGTGAACAGATTGTACATTATCCTAGCATTCGAGGAGTCGGTACCACAGATTCCACCACCGTTATGAACGGCGGAATTCTGCTTTACAATGTTATGTGTTATGGTCGGGGATGCCCCGATGCACATGATCCCTCCGCCGAGCCACCTGTTGTACGCGTTCTTCCAGCCTTGTCCGTTCTGGATAGTGAATCCCTGGACAACCGCATTGGATGTCTCGCCAGCGCAGAACATTATGACGCACATGGTGTCGCCTTTGCTTTCTGCGCCATCGATGATCGTGTTCTGAATGGATATCGTGCTACCGGTGTTCATGTATTCACTGGTGAGAAAGATGTCCTTTCCCAGGAAATTGAGCCGTTCGTAGTAGTGACCCTCAGCTACCAACACTGTGTCTCCAGGTGCGGCACCGTTAATCCCGGCCTGAATAGTCGCAGAGTCTCCCGGAACATTGATGATTGTCCCGTGTGCGCTGGTGAATAGGAGCAGTATCAGCACAGCGCCAAGTAGCATTCTCTTTTTCATCATGCTTCTCCTTCTTCTTTTTCTTCTCCTAACTTATCATTTCCCCCTTCAAATGCGAATCAGATCGATTCGTGATTGCTAGTGCCCGTTGCTACCACCTCCCTGAAATGCACACAACAGCGTGCTTTGACATTTGATGATTTGCAGTAGAACATGATATTTCCAAACCCAAGTAAAGGTTGTCAGATGATTCGAAATTCAGTCAGAACTCCGAATTGTTAGTTTGCTTCTCTAAACGAAATGGCAAGAATCCAAGAGATGCACGAATTCATCGGCACTATGCTTGATGCCGGTGAGCGTCAACTGTTGTAGCCAACAGTATCAAGTTTCAGAGCTGCTTAGTAGTCTGTTATCTCACCTCCCACTAATCTTGAGTGTCCGTGAGAATCGCTTCCTTCATTTCTAATCTATCCATAACATCACGGTAATCCTCTGCCCCTTCCATGATGTAGTTGAACAGTATCTTCAAGCTTCTAGCCAGGCTTCTGTGCTCGATAAAAAGTGTCGTTAAAGAGGTTTCTCTCAAAACTGGGTCTTCCAAGGCGATTAAGACAATTCTCTCATCGAAGATAGCCATCTTCATGGGTAGCTCATCTACCATTTTCGCAAGTTCACCCCGATGAACGACCTGAGCCATCGTCCGAAATCGCATTTCCCTTGCTTGCTTATCTTCAGGAAGGTCGTAAACCCCCTTGATAACGATCCCTTTTTTGAGAAGCGCTGCGCGCTGCTCAAGCTGCTGTTCAATCTGCTCGCGAGAACCGGAATACGGGGGCTTGACGAACACTAGTATTTCCTCTTTAGCCTCCTCGGACAGTTGCAGGAACTTCCTGTGTATCTGATAAGGGTTCTTGATGACTTCTATGTACTCAAAGGGATCCTCTATGAACTGCCCCTGGTCCACTGCAGACGCGAATCGTGTTTGAAGGATTGAAGTGACCTGTTCGACAGCGCTATTCTGCTCAGCATATCGTTTCTCATTCTTGCTGGTGAGAATCTGCTGAAAAGAATCGGAATCAACTGCACCGTACTTCTTGACCTTGCCGGGCTTTAACCTGGCTAGACCATCGGCGACCAGTTTGTCGAGAATACCATAGATGCGTGCTCTGGGAACTCCAGAGAGCTTTGCGACCTCACCCGCGGTAAGAGAGTTCCTCTCGAGAAGGGCTATGTAAGCTCTCGCCTCATAACTGTTGAAACCCAACTTCTGGATTTCATCTATTAGCTTCTGTTCCATGATAAGGGCCCAACTGTTACTACTAAATAAAGTAACAATACAGTATAACAAGAAACTGAGAACTGTCAAGCGAAATATTACGAGATATATTCAAAAGTTGTGGATA